>CBFGLP010000951.1:0-4039 GCA_965649595.1 uncultured Myxococcales bacterium
CGGCTTCGTGCAGGACGGCGAGGAGTGCGACGACGGTAACACCGAGTTGATGGACGGCTGCTCGGCCACCTGCGCGTGGGAATTCCGGCTCGCGTTCGCGACCAGCACGCTCCACCCGGGCGACCTCGGCGGGCTCGCGGGCGCCGACGCGATCTGCAACCAGCGGGCCCAGGCCGCCAACCTGCCCGGGACCTACATGGCCTGGCTCTCGACCAACCAGGCGACGCCCTCGAGCCGCATGGTCCACTCGACGGTGCCCTACTTCATGACCACGGGGGTCAAGGTCGCCGACAACTGGACCGACCTGACCGACGGGACGCTCGACGCCGCGATCGCCCGCACCGAGCTCGCCACCGCGACGGTCAACGCCGGCGTCACGTGTGGGGGCAGCGTACGCACGACCTGGACCGGGACCGGCGGCAACGGCCTGATCTCGGGTGGCACCTGCAGCAACTGGACGAGCAGCTCCAACGCGACGCAGGGGACCGTCGGCCGCACGACCGCGCTGCTCGACGCGACGTGGTCGGCGTGTGGTCAGGCTGCCTGCAACCAGACCGCCGCGCTCTACTGCGTCCAGCAGTAAACCCCGCGTGGCTCGAGTCGGCTCCGGTCCGCCTCGCGGATCGGAGCCGCTCTCGTTCAGCTCGGCTCGTCGGCGGACGCCGTGCACTCGGCGATCCCGAGCGCGTCTTGGTAGGCGCAGTTCCACTGCACGAGCCGCTCGCTAAGCGCGGCCGCGGCCGCGCTGTCGCCTTGATGCACGGCGACCGCGTAGGCCTCCCAGTCGGCTTGATACGCGTCGGGGTCGAAGCCTTGATCGCCCAAGGTCTCGCGCATGCCCGGGAGGATCACCCGCGAGTAGACCCAGCCCTCCCACGCGCCCTTGAGCCCCTCGCCGGTGCCGAGCTGTTGAGTCGTCACGGCCTCGTCGCAGTACTTGCGAGCCCGCTTGACGAACGCCTTGGCGAGCTCGCGCTCGATCGCCGCTGGATCGATCGCGTCGGTCGGCCCAGCCAGCATCGCCTGGATCCGCGCGAGCCCGGGCCCGTTGCGGTCGGCGATCCGGTCCTCGATCAACCCGAGCAGGCCGAGCGCATCGGCGGCCGCGAGCGCGTCCGCGCTCTCCCGGGCGACCCGGGCTCGCTCGAGCAGCGTGCGATGCACGACCGCGTAGGTGCCCTTCTCGGCGACCTGCCGCGCCGGTCGGAGCTCTGTCTCCCGGTAGGCGTGGTCGAGGCCGCGGCGGCCCTGCTCGAACGACTCGGTGATCTGCCGCTCCCACCCCTCGGAGGTCGCGTGATCGGCCGCGCTCGCGTGTGGGCGCAAGGCGGCGTCCCAGCTGCACCAAGCCGCGTCCCACTCGCGCCGCAGGGCGTGGAGGTCCTCGCGCGGAAGCCCCTGCACGCCCGCGTTGGGGGCGACCTGGTCGAAGCGGCGACGCATGTCGAGCAGGGCCACGCGCTCGAGCGTGCGGGCGATCTGGCTGCGCAGCACGGCCTCGTTGGTCTCGGGAGCGCCGACGCGATCGAGCAGCTCGAGCATCGCTCGGTGATCGATCGGAGCGCCTTGGTCCACGCGGCCGAGCTGGCGATCGGCCTCCTGCACCCACAGGGCCAGCGGCGAGCCTTCGGCTCGATAACGCTTGGCGAAGGCCGGGAGATCGAGCGGGGGATCTTCGTCGGCCGTGGCCGCGACCTCGCTCAGCGCCGCCCGCAGCTCCGGGCCGCAGGTCGAGCCAAGTGCAGAGGTTGGCTCTTCGGCCATCTTCTTCGCGCGCTCGGGCTTGGCGGGAGCAGCCTGGGAGTCGTCTGCCGGCTTCTGCTTGCAGGCTGCCGCTCCTGCGAGGGTGAGCAGGAACACAGATGGGACGAGCAGAGCGCGAGCGGCCGGCACGGCGCGATGGTTTCTGCCGGGGCCGATCCTGTCAACGGTGCCAGTCGTCGGCTCCGAAACGGGGAGGCGTGGCATGAAGGCATCGCCCCGCTGCTGCCATGCAGCCCCAATGCGTTCCACGAGCGGTCTCTCGGTGTTGTGGGCGGCGCTCGCCTGCAGCGGATGCATGGACGCGCCGACCGACGTGGGCGACCCGTCCACCGAGCTCCGTGCCGGCCTCGAGGAGGGCCTCGAGCTGCACTGGACCTTCGAGGATCGCGTCGGCAACCAGATCCTCGATCTCAGCGGCAAGGGCCGCCATGGCTGGCTGCAAGGCGGAGGGTCGTTCATCGCCTCGCCCTTCGGCGATGCCGTCAGCCTCGACGGAATCGACGACTACATCGCGTTCGCGGGCCCGCGCGATCCGGCCATCTACGGGGGCATCGACGGTGACTTCACGATCAACGCCCGCGTGCGGGTCACCAACGTCGGCAAGTACAACACGCTGTGCTTCGGCTGTGGGCCCTTCTCGACGATGTACGTCGGGACCGAGCCCTACGGCGCGCGGGCCATGTCCGCGCTGCTCGACAAGAGCACCAATGGCAGCCTCTGGCCTTGGACCACGCAATCGCTGGCGAACGACACATGGGTCGACGTCACGATGGTCGTCGACGGAGGCGTGTCTGCGCGCACCTACCTGAACTGCTCACTCGACTCGGAGCTCGTCAACGCGAACATCGGGCTCAAGAACTACGGCTACTCGGCGGTCGGTCGGGGCTCCAGCGCTTCGCGCTGGTACGCGGGCGAGATCGACGATCTGCGGGTGTGGAATCGGGCGCTGAGCGAAGCGGAGATCGCGACGATCTGCCCAGCACCGGCCACGCTCTGCGACGGCCCGATCCACGTCGACATCGACGCGCCGGCCGGCGGCGACGGGATGACCTGGGCGAGCGCCTTCAACGACCTCCAAGCCGCCCTCGATGCGGCGCTCGAATGCGAAGCTCCGCAGGTTTGGGTCGCCGAGGGCACCTACGCGCCGAACCCCGCCTCGCCGGTCGCTACCATCGGCGCCCCGGTGGCGATCTACGGCGGCTTCGCGGGCACCGAGGAGTCCCTCGACCAGCGCGATGTCGCTGCGCACGTCACTCGACTCGGCGCCGACGATTGGAACGCGCGGGTCGTGCACGTGCAAGCGAGCGCCGCGTCGGACGTCGAGCAGGTGCGCCTCGACGGCTTCAGCATCTCCGGCAGCAACGCTGGAGCGATCTACCTGGAGGGCGCGCTCTCGGGGGCGCCGCCGATCACCGCGAGGCTCGAGAGCCTCGACATCTCCAACAACGACGTCGCCGATTTCGGTGCCGGAGTCCGAGTGCGTGGCCGCGCGGTGGTCGACGTGGTGGGCTCTCGCTTCGCGGGCAACTCGGGGCTGCAAGGCAGCGGGATTCACTTTCAGGCCGGGAACGAGGAAGGGGTGCCGAGCTCGACGCTGACCGTCACCGACTGCGAGTTCGTCGCCAACGATGCCAAGTCTGGTGGCGCGATCTATGTAGCGAACACCCCTGCCGGCAACGAGTCGATCTCGATCGTCGACAGCACCTTCACCGACAACACGGCGACGTGGGGTGGGGCCATCTCGCTCGACGACTATCCGAGCACGCCGAACCCGATCGACCTGACCATCGAAGGCGGCGAATTCGTGCACAACACGGCGATCAACGGGGGCGGCGCGATCCTGTCCGAAGAGACGCTCGCCGACATCCACGACGTGGTGTTCATCGACAACGCCGCCGGCTTCGGCGGGGCGATTCACGTCGACAACATCCACGCCGCCACCGAGCTGCCGGGCTGGGAGATCCGCGACTGTCGCTTCATCGACAACCAGGCGACCTCCACCGGAGGTGGTGCGCTGCTGCTCGAAGAGCACGAGGTCACGATCGTCAACACCGAGCTCGCGGGCAACTCCGCGGCCAGTGGCGGCGGTGGGATCTTCGGCCGTGCCACCGTGGTCGCGTCGACCTTCGCCGGCAACACGGCCGGTGGCAGCGGCTCGGGCGTCTATGCACCGGCGGGTCCCCCAGTGACGATGCGCCACATCGTCGCGTGGCCTGATAAGGTGATCGGCAGCTCGATCATGCTCGACTACTCGTGCGTCGCTCCGATCGTCAAT
>CBFGLP010000952.1:0-2241 GCA_965649595.1 uncultured Myxococcales bacterium
GTTCTGACGCTGGTTCCACCCGTGGAGCAGCGGCGGCGTATCCATGATCGTCCACCCCTGGCCGTCCCAGTGGGCGAGGCTCTCGGGCTCGAAGAAGCGCGACGAGATCATCCACATGTCGTTGGGTGCCCGAGCCGAGAGCACCCACCAGTTGTCGTGGCCGGCGATGTCCGGGAACAGATTCTTGGCGACGTTCCAGCCGCCGCCGCCCCAGAAGTAGAGCTGCTCTTGATTCGGATCGCTCTGACCGACGCCCACGGTCATCCATAGCTGGAATTTGCCGGTCGAGGCGATGTCGAGCGCACGGTTATTGGTCAAGGGGTTGCTGATGTCGGTCCAGACCCCGGCCTCGAACATCCAGGTGATGTTGGTGCCCGACGAGTTGAAGTTGACGAACACCCGCTCTCCGCCCTGGGTCATGGCGATCGCCTGCTTGGTGATTCCCGGTGGCTGACGATCGACCCAAGCTCCGTCGACGCGTGCGTAGAGGCGGTACTGCGGGTTGTCGAAGTCCATCGTCGCGGTCGCGACCCACAGCTGCTCTTGGCCGCCGAGCGTGAACCGCTCGGAGTCGGTTACGCGGAGGTTGGGGGCCGGTGGCGCGATCTCGAGGACCTCGCCGTCGACGATCTCGTAGGTTGGATGGAAGTCGGGGTCGACCTCGTCCTCTAGCAGATAGCGGGTAGCGTAGCCCTGGTCGACGTCGCCGACGAGCTTGTCGAAGCCCGAGGGGAAGTCGGCGTAGGTCGGTGACCAGGTCGTCCCGTCCCAGCGCCAGCTGCTGCTCGGCGGGGAGCTCGGGCCAAAGTGATGGTAGGACCAGCTGGCGACGGCGTCGTCCAGGTCATTAGCGACCATGGTCCAAGGCATGAAGTCGCCGCGCCGCCAATAGACCGTGTCGACGGTCTCGTTCTCGATGTCGACGAGCTCGACCAGGTGTCCATCGGCCTCGCCGACGAGCACCAAGACGTCGCCCATGACCGTGAAGTCGTTGACGTGGGGGAGCGAGAGCCACGCGTTCCAGGCGACGCCATCGAAGGCCCACAGCTCGCCCTCGTCGTCGAGCGCCCAGATCTCCGTGCTCGAGCGTCCATCGATCTGCACGATCGTCGCCGTGGTTGGGAGATCGTGGACCTCCCAGGCGACGCCGTCGAACCAGCGAAGCGTGCCCTGGTTGCCGCCGACCCAGACATCGCCGCCGTCGAGCGACCACAGCGAATCGAGGGGCGGGAGGTCGTCGGCAACGACCGTCCAGTCGACGCCGTCGAAGCTGGCAAGCGAGCCTGGGACCGGGGTCAACCAGGGAATGTCGTCTACGTCGCGACCGCCGATCCCCCAGGTGCTCGTGCCGTTCGTCCAGATCCGGGTGATCAGGCCTGGCGATTCGACGTCGGTCCACGCGACGCCGTCGTAGTGCATCAGCAGCGAGGGCTCCGAGTTGCACGCGCAGTCGGGATCCTCGCATTCCATCGTGTTGCAGTCGGCCCAGGCCGTCGCCCACACGTCGTTGGGGCCCGAACCGGACAGATCCCTCGGAATCACCTCCCCAAAGGTCGAGATCTGGAGCTCCGGGAATTCCACGAAGTCGCCGAGCACGTTGCCGTCGTGGTGGAACACGCCCTGTCCGTAAGCCGACCCCGACGCGGCCCCCAGCACCCAATGGTCGTCGTCGGCCGGCCCCCAGACGTCGTAGCTCTGGTGGAGCAGGCGATCGACCGTCGTGGCCTCGATGTCGACCCATTGGCCGTCGGCGAGCTTCACGATGTCGCCCTTGCCCACGGCGATGATGTCGAGGCCGTCCGTCCAAACCTTGTCGAGACCGAGGGCTCGGGTCTTGATCGAGCTCCACTCGCCGCAGTCGCCGTCGCCGTCGCCCGTGGTCGAGTCGGTGTCTGCGCCGTCGTCACTCGAGCTCGAGTCGCCGTCCCCGTCGCCGGTGCTCGAGCTCGAATCGCCGTCGCCGTCGCCCGTGCCCGAGTCGGTGTCGCTCGTGTCCGTGCTCGTGTCCGAGTCCGTGTCGCCGGTGCCCGAGTCCGTGTCGCCCTCGCTCGAGCAGGGCCCGGCGTCGAAGAGCGGAACGTAGTGCACTCCCGCGTCGGTCGGCGCGACGTCGGTGCACTGCGAAGCCTGGGTGGTCAGGCCCTCCCAGCCTAGCTCCCCCGAGGTGCCCGCGAAGTCCCGACAAGGCGAGTCGGGCGCGAGGTAGTGCTCGGTCCGGCCGTCGAGATCGAGGTCCGCGGG
>CBFGLP010000953.1:0-2009 GCA_965649595.1 uncultured Myxococcales bacterium
GACGGCTCAGAAATTGATGCGAGACCTCCATGACGAAGGATTTCTGATCCGCGACGGGGTGACGTCCTCGACCCGCTATCGCTTGAGCGACTCGCACGCTCACCGCCAAGACGAAGACGAATCTTCGTTGCGCGACAGCGCGAGGAGCTGCGATCGATGATGCGCACGCACGCGATCCCCGAGCGAGGACTGGGATCCGAGCGCTGGCGCTCGAGGTCGGCGAGGACGAAGGAGCGTCGGAGGACCGGGGTGGTCCATGAGCTTCGTCGGCGACGGTGCCGACGAGGGGCCGCGTCGCTGGAGGTTCATTCCGGTGTGCTGCGACGCTGGTCGTCTGGGAGGTACGGGGCGATCGAGACGGTCTCCTTTGCAAGGTCTCGATCGCCTCGTGCCCCCGCTTTCCGAGCTGGCTTTCGAGGAGTCACAACCGTGGAGCTTTTCAACGAGACCCCCTATGCCGCCAAAGTGTTCTCGACGGTGCTCGACGACAGCTCCCACCTCGCGGTCGTGGTGGTGAAGGCAACTTATCGATTCGCGCCCGACGGCACCGTCGAGCTCGACCGAACCAGCCCCTCTCCGATCCACAAATCGATCTCATCGGGCGAGTTGGGGCCGATCTGGCCAGACACCTTCGCCCGCAAGGAGGACGCGGAGGTGTTCGTCTATGGCCGCGCGATCGCGCGGGGTGGATTGGCCGTCCGCGAGCTGGACGTGTCGCTGCAGATCGGCGACCACGTCGTACCGGCGAAGGTGTTCGGCCGTCGAACGTGGCGCCGAGGCGGCCTCGGGTATACGTGGCTCGCCGGCCCCGACTACTTTCACGAGATGCCGCTGGGCTGGGATCGAGCCTACGGCGGCCGAGCTCCCTCCCGAGGTCGCGGCGTCCCGTTTCCCGACAACCCGATCGGGAAGGGCTTCGTGCTCGACCGCGACATGATCGACGGCGTGGAGCTGCCCAACATCGAGGATCCGGCGCGCCTGATCGGCGCCTGGTTCGAGCAGCCCCAGCCCTTCGCGTTCGCCCCGCTGCCTCCGAACAGCGCGATGGTCGAGTCGAAGGAGCGCGACAACCCGCTCTCCTCGGCCTCTGGTTCGTTCGCCTCGACCACGAGCACCCTCAACATCGCCCATCCCCGGCTCCGCATCCCCTCGCTGGTGCCCGGCGACGAGATCGTCACGCAGCACATGAGCCCGACGGGGTATCAGCGGTTCCTGCTGCGGCTACCCGCCGTGTGGGTGGACGTGAGGCTCGGATCTCAGCGTAGCTTTCTCGGCGTTCGTCTGGACACGTTGATTCTCCATCCAAGCGAGTGGCGCTACGTGGTCGTGGGTCGGCGAGCCATCCGCTATCAGACCGGCGCCGAAACCTTGCGGTGCACCTGCGTGTGCGAAGGGCGAGAGCCGGCGGCGGCATGACGACCCATGCTCGCGCCGTGTGATATGCCCGGCGGCGAGGAGACAGCGGCATGAACCTTCGGAACGTGACATCGATCGTCGTCATCATCGTGGCTCTCGGTTGCACGCGCGAGCGAGAGGAGCCCACGACGGTTCCGGCTCTCTCGCATCGAGATTCGCCGTCGGAAACGCCGGTGGGCCCTCGAGATCCGGCATCGTACGAGAAGCACCACGCGCTGCTCGTCGCCGGCAAGCACTACCAGTTCGAGCAACTGGCCGAGGGTTGGCTCGCCGCCAATCCCCAGGATCCCTGGGTGCTCGCCGATGTCGGGTACGCCCGTGGCCGCGAGAACGGGTCCGCGCTCTTGGACGAGGCCGAACGGCTCACCGCCGACCCGCAGCTGCGCGCGCTGATCCAGCTCTATCGAGCGCAGCACGCGGGAGCCGATCTCGATGCAGCGATCGGGTACGTGCGCGAGTCCAACAAGCTGCACCCGAGCGAGGTTGCTCAACAGATCCTCGTGCATCTCGAAGCCTTCGCCGCCCCCACGCCGAGCATCTTCCCGGAGCTCCGGCACGAGATCTGTAGCTTCCTGTTCGAGGAGCGCGAGGGG
>CBFGLP010000954.1:0-5405 GCA_965649595.1 uncultured Myxococcales bacterium
GCGGCCATGCCCATGCCCCCGAGGCCGGTCGCCGCGGCGAGGGCCACGTGGGCTCCCTGCGAGTAGCCGACGACCATCACGGCGATGCCCGTGTCCTCGAGCGGCACGGTCTGGCGACACGCCGCGAACGACGAGACCCACGCGGCCATCTTGGGGCCGAGGTCGGCCAGCTCGCTCTCGAACTGCGTCGGGTTCTCGGTGCTCTGCACCGACAGCCACGACCGAGCGTCTCCCACGGCGCGCGGGCCCTTGGGCGCGACGATCCGCACCGGGGGCATGCCGGGAGCCTGGAGCGTGGGCAGGTAGCCGGCCATCGACTTGACGGGCTGGGAGCTGATGCCGTGCAGGAACACCACGAGCGGGAGCTCGCGCTCGAGCGAGCCGCCGTCGCTGGTCTGCTCGATGTAGTCGAACGCCGCGAGCGAGCCGCACCGGCTGGGGTCGTGCGCAGGGACTCCACCGCTGGGCGTGGGCGTGGTGCCGCCCGAGCCGTTGCCGTTCGAGCCGTTGCCGTTCGAGCCGCTGCCGGACGTCGAGTCGCCGCCCATCATGGCGCCACCCATGGCGATCAGGCCGCCCAGACCGAGCGCGCCGACGAGGATCTTGCTGACCGTGTTCATGAACTTCTCCGTCGATCGAGGGGTGAATCAGGAGCCGAAGACGATGCGTTCGGCCTTGCGTGCGAGCTCGCGGTTGCGCTTCCGCTGCTCGGCTTCGGTGCGGGCACGCTCGGGGGTGGTCTTGGTCGAGGTCGCCTTCGCGGGCCGCTCGTTGGCCTTGCGCTCGGCGGCCTGCCGGGCCCGCTCGGCTCGCTTTCGTTCGGTCTCCTCGGCGCGCCGCTTCGTCTTCTCGGGCGAGCGACACCGAGCTAGCGCCTTGGCGGCGTCGCTGCACGAGACCTCGCAGGCAGGGCCGCCCCGGGATCCCTTCGCGCGTGCACGTGCATCCTCCGACGCGGGCACGGTGGCGGGTCGACGCGGGGGCGACGAGGGCGGACGCTTCGTCCGGGCCCGCGTGGCCTTCGGTCGCGCCGCGGTCGCTTCGATCCGCGAGACCAACTCGACGGCGGACGCCACGAGCTCGTCGATCGGCGTCGTCGGGGAGTAGGCGCCCCTCGTGTGGTGGCGATGGATCATCGTCAGCTCGCCGCTGTCCATCGCGAGGCGCAGGCCGAGCGGGTCGTCGCGATCGGGGACCGCGAGCGTGACGTCGGCGTGGTCGTGCTCGCGCTCGCGGGTCTGCTCGCGCAGGCCATGGTGCTCGACGAGCGCCGCGACCAGCTCGCGGAGCCTGCCCTCGTGCTCGTCGGGGTCGTCGCGACGGACGGGAGCCGGCTCGCTCGCGGGGGCGAGGTCGAGGCCGACCTGATCCGCGATCGTCGTACCGAGCTGGCCGGCGACCGAAGCCCGCGCACGACGGCGACCGAGCGCCTCGTCGCGGATGCACGCGTCGAACACCGCGACCTCGTGGTCGAGCTGCTCGCCTTCGCGGTCGAAGTGGGTCGCGAGCAGGTCTCGCAGCTTCCGCTCGTACTTGACGCGCGCCCACGCGGCCGCGGCGGAGCGATGGCCCAACCGGCCTCCGACGGTGGCGAACGGCCCGAGCGAGCGACTGCCCAGCGGGCCCTCGTCGGCGAGCCACGCCCAGTCGTCCCCCGCGGGCGAGCGACCACCCGCGGCGAAGGCTTCGATCGCCTGCGCGATTCGGAAGGCCCGCAGGCCCCACGCGAACACCTGCGCTCGGTCGCGGCGGGAGGCCGAGTCGGTGACCCGCGGGGCGAGCTCGTAGATCGCTCCGGGGCACGCCGGGGCGCCCGAAGCCGTCGCCGCTGCGGCGGCCTGGGCCGACGTGGCGCGCCGCTGCGCGACGCGGCTGCGAGCTTCGGCGATCGCATTGTCGGAGCCGGGCGGAGCGTCCACGCTCGCCGTTCCGCCCGTCCAATGGGGAAGCAATCGCGCGACGATGTCGGGTTGCTCGCTGATGATCACGAGACCGCGATCCGAGGGCACGCGGCGGATCGCGTCGGCGAGCGGGGTCAACCACGCCTCTTCGGGCATGCCGCCCACGCCGGACGGAACCAGCCGCAGATCGAGGACGGTTTCGCCGTGCGGGAGCTCGAGCGTCTCGAGGGCCGCCCGCCAGGCGCGGAGCGCCGCGTCGGCGTGCTGCATCAGGTAGACCGGATCGCCGATCACCTTCGCCCAGGCCCGACCGCCCCTCTTCGATTCCGCGGCGGGCCGAGCCCACTCGCGCCAGTCGAGGCGATGCGGCCAGTCGCGCCAGACGAGATCGGTCCCGTAGACCGAGGAGTCGGCCCCGACCACCCGCACGCGACCCTCGGCCGACTCCCCGCGGACGTTGAACAGGGCGCGGCGCAGCTCGGCATCCGATGCGGGGTCGCTCGTCGGCAGGCGAGCGGGAGCAGCCTCGGGCCGGTCACGGGCGAGGAGCTCGATCGACCGCACGAGGTCGCTCCACGCCTCCGCGTTCCACCCTTGCATCGCCGCGACCGTGTCGAGATCGGGCCGGGTGGACCAGCGCCCGCGCTGGGCGATCGGGGTCCAGGCGACGGGCGTCTCGTCGTTCGGCTCGAGGAAGTAGACCCGGATCACCGGCTCGCCGTCGTGGCGTTCGATGACGCCGATCGTCCAGCGCGGCTTGGCGCCGAGCGAGTCTCGCGTGTCGAGGACGACGAGGCCCCGACCGCCGATGCCGAGCTCGATCCAGCGCTCGACCGCGTCGAGGCCGACGAGGCGACCGAAGGTGTCGATGCGCAGCGCGGGCGCGAGCTGGTCTTGCGGGAGGATCGTGTCGCTGGTCCGAGCCCGCCGCTGGGCGTCGCCCCGGGCGATCTTCGCCTCGAGCAAGCGCTCGACGTCGACGGTGTTCGAGCCGGTGGCCATGCGCAGGCTCTGGACCTCGGCCAACGCGGCACGGGCATCGCCGTCGTGCTTGTCGAGGTAGTGCTGCGCCTCGGCGGCGGGGCTGGGCCGGTAGGCGCGGGCCCAGTCCTCCAGCACCATTCGCGCCTCTTCCCACGCGAGCGGGCTCGCGGGGCGCTCCCAGGCGCGGGTCTCTCGGTTCCAGCGGAACCGGCGAGCCTTCATCGCCTTCGCGCGGGTGGCCTTTTCTTCCGCGCCGGTCGGCTCCGGCGCGAAGACCTGGACCTTGCTATCGGGCGCGTTCCAGTGGGCTCGCCACTCGCCCACCATGAGGTCCTCGGGAATGGGGAAGTTCGGGTCGAAGGCTCGGATCGGGCGATTGCGATCGAGTCGATCGCGTTCGGCGGCGAGCTCGAGCTCGTGCGGCCGCGAGGCGTGCTCGACCTTCGCGGCGTGATGGGCGGCTTGATGCTCGACGGTGCGGCAGCATTCGAGGTACTGGGCCAAGGCTTCGCGCAGCGTCGCGGTGTCCTGGATGCCGAGGTTCAGCAGCCGTTGATGCTTGCGAATGTCCTTGTCCAGCTCGCCGAGCTCGAACGTGATCGAGTCCGGCGAGACTCGCTTCAACGCGCGGAGCACCTTCTGCACGAGCGTGGTCGTCGACGGCCCGAGCGGCACCGAGGTCGTTCCGTGCTGCGTGGTGGCCCACAGTCGGTGCAACTCGTTCATGCCCCAGCGCGTGTCGAGGACGCGACCGAGAGCATGACGGCTGCCCGCCTCGTACAGCTCCGCCAGGACGTCCGCCCTCGCTTCGAGCGGATCGAACTCGGCGAAGGGCAGATCGTCCACGCTCGGAGGCTCGCCATGCCGCAACGGTGGCCAGTTCTCCGCGGCGGCTCGCGACATCCTCGCGTCGCGCAACGCATCCTCGAGCACGCGCACGTCCTGAGCCGTTCGAACGCGGCGCACGAACGGGTAGGCATCGAAACCGACCCGAGCCACCCGGCGCACCGTGTCGGCGACATCCCGCTTGTGAGCGCTCGGGCCCCCGCTGCCCTTCGCACGCTCGTCGAACTGCTCGGCGACGGCTGCCAGCCGATCCGCCCGCACGCGATCTAGCTCGACGGACGAGCTCGTGCGTGGTGGCCGGGCGATCTCGGCCCTCGCCTCGGCCACGTCGGTCAGCGCGCCTCCTCGTGCCGCGTGGCGCAGGACATCGAGCAAGAGCCCGAGCAGGATCCCCTCGTCACCCGCGTCGCTCTCGACGGAAAAGAGCCTGCCGTAGAAGGGCCCCTCGACTTGCAGCGCGGTGTGCCTACCGGCGCGAGCGGGTTCGAGACCGTGGCGATGGCCGTCGACCCTGTATTGCAACTCGCGACGGTGCCGCTCGTGCTCGTTGCGCGGGCGGTGAGCAGCCTCGTAGGTGCGGTTGAAGACCCGCAGGAAGGGCTCGTCGCTCTCGCTCTTGCGCTTCTTCGCCTTCGTCTCGCCTCGCTCCCGCACGAGCGGCTCGAGGATCTCCACGAGCGCCCCGGCGTCCGCCTGTTCGTGCACGGCGTGTTCGACCTGCTCTTCGAGGGCCTCGCGTCGACGCAGAGCCGCTCGACGGGACAGGTCGCGCAGGGTCACGTCGCCGTCGCAGAGCCGCTTGGCCGCCCTGCGGTCGTGCGAGTCGAACTCGACGCCGTGCACGTCCTCGAGCACGCGCCCGGCTACCACGGGCGAGATCCGACAAAGTCGCGGGTAGACGTCCTTGGGGTTCGCGTCGGGCTGGTAGAGCGAGGCATCCAACGAGAGCTGCATCCGCTCGCGGATGGCGACCAAGTCGCTTCGCACGTGGCCCAGGGTTGCGACGAGGCTCTCGACCGTCGCGGGGAGCTCTCGCACGGCCTGCTCCACACGGCCGAACACCGCCTCTTGCATCTCGGTCGAGAGGTCGACCGTGTCGAAGTATCGCTGGCGGCCGTTGTCGCCGAACCCGAGACGAGAGTCGATGTCGCCGCGCCAGCGCCTCGCCAGCGCGAGATCCTCGGCGACCTCGGGGTCGTAGTCGATGCTGTTGAGCAGCCCTCGGAACTCGGGGGCCGCGTAGGTCGAGCCGCGCAGGGGCTTGGGTGGCCAGATTCCCCGCTCGAACGCCACGCGGCCCCGAGCCGCTGCGGACAGGCGCGCTGCGTCGGCGGCCTTCAGGTGGCGGTGCTCGACCAGCCACGTGCGCATCGCAGGCCCGAGGCCCTCGCGCTCGGCGGTCACGAGAGCGTCGACGAAGTCGCCGCGCTGCGTGGGTGTGAAGCCGTGGGCTTGCGCGATCGCTTCGACGCTGCGGAATTGGAGCCGTTCGGCTCGGTGGATCGCGGAGGCGGACCCCTCGTCGGCGGCGAAGATTGGTTGCTCGGCCTCGGGCGCATCGGCATGGGGGACGGTCGAGGGCTCGCGCCGATCGACCGAGCGGCAGCACTCGAGGTACTCGGCCAGCGCCGCGCGCAGGCTCGCCGTGTCCGTGATGCCGAGGTTGCGAAGCCG
>CBFGLP010000955.1:0-1824 GCA_965649595.1 uncultured Myxococcales bacterium
CTATCCGGCGCCCGCGGACGGGCGCGGTCGTCGGCGGCCGCACCTGATCTGGCGATCCGAAGGCGCGCGAGTGAGCATCGCCGCTCGATCGAGACAGCAACTGCGTGGCACACCCGGCTCGTGACTTACAGGCCCGCCGCCTTGCTCGCGCTCTTCCTGCTTGCTTGCGGTCCGAGCAACCTCGGCAGCGACGACGAGGTCGGCGAGACCGGCGACGAGGACGAGCACCCGCCGGTCTACCTGCTGACCGACGGTGTCGGCTCCGTGTGGGTTGTCGACGTCACTGAGCCGGGCAGCATCGAGGCGGCGAAGATCGTCCCCGAGACGGAGGAGTGGGCCCTCTCCGTCGTCGAGTCACCGTCGAGCCGCTGGGCCGCGCTGGTCACGGGGGCTGCCGGCAACGCCTCGGCGAGCGTCTGGCTGCACGACTTCGTGGAAGCGCCGCTCGAGCCGGCCGTCGAGATCGCCATCGATCCCGCGACCAGCTCCGCCCAGGTCTGGTTCGCCGAGGACGAGTCAGGCTTAGTGATCGAGACAGCGACCCAACTCGGCGAGCGCGAGCTCGTCTACGTGCCCCTCGGTGAGGGCGGACCGGGACCGTCGATCGAGGTCCCGGATGTGCCCGGCGCCGTGTACGAGGCCGGGTTCGCAGGCGGCTCGCATTTCGTCACGCAGATCTCCGACGCCGGCACGATGGAGCTGCACGTCTCGGCGATCGTCGATGGCCAACCGCAGGCGCCGGTCCGCTTGCCCGAGTTCGACGGCACGCGCACCAACGCCAAGTGGTATGCGAGCGGTGATTTCCTGATCTACGACACCATCGATTGCGAAGCTCAGCCCGGAGGGCTGACATCGATGGCCCTTTGCCCGGAGGGCTCGATGGGGCAGCTGCATCGGGTTGATCTGTCCGCTTGGCCCGAGCACGAGGTCGAGACCCTCGGCCCCTTTCCCTGGACCAACACGGGCGTGCATTGGTGGGTCGCCCGGGACGGATCGCGGCTGATCCTTCGTGACCAACCGCTCCAAGTCGCAAAGCTCGGCGATGCGATCGCAACCCCGGAGGTCCTGCCCGACGCCGTCGACTTCATCGCGCTGTCCGACGACGGTCGCTTCGGCCTGCTTCGCGGCCCAGAAGCGGCAACCGAAATCCACCAAATGCTCGTGTTCGACTTCGAATCTGCGACCCCCTTCGAGCCTCACTCGCTCGGGACCACCCGCTCCAACATTTACGACGTCGCGTTCGGCGGGGACTGGGCGGTGTGGACCACTGGCGACTGTGCGGCCGGCGGTGTCGATCTGTCGGGCGACCTCGCCGAGGTCGTCCCGCTCACCGACGTCGATCGATTGTTCGGGTTCGGGATCGCGTCCGGGACCAACCGGCTCTACTCGAAAGGCGCGACCTTCGGGGAGCCGGGTGATCCCGAGCCTCCGCCCGAGCTGAGCTTCCGCGAGCTCGACAGCGATTTGCCCGAGCCGATCCTGCTCGCGCATCCGCTCGAGGACGGTACCTCGGTCGCCGAGCTCGTGGCCTCGCCGGTCGACGATCGTCACTTCTACGAGGTCGTCGACGAGAACAACACCAACGCGGAGCTGTGGGAGCACGATCCGGTCTCGGGCGTTCGCACGCCGATCGGGGCGCTGAACGGGAGCTTGCACTCTCTGTGGGCGCCCGGCTCGAGCGTGACGCGTCCCGTGGTCCTGCAAATCGCAACGAGCTGCTCGAATTAGTCCCTGTGCTCGGTTGCGTTCGGAACGCAACCGAGCACAGGGACTAATTAGCAGCACCCTGCTAGAGCGCGAGCATGAAGGCGACGAGGTTGCGCT
>CBFGLP010000956.1:0-2417 GCA_965649595.1 uncultured Myxococcales bacterium
CTGCGAGGTGATCGAGCCGGTGGTCGAGGGCTGAGAGCGGAGGGCTGCTGCTAGGAGCGCCGTGAGAGCAGCTTCTCGAGCTCCGCGGCGACGAAGCTGGGCGGAGGCTGGTAGAGCTCGAAGCACTCGAAGAGCGGCTCGACTAGGCTAGCCACGAGCGCCGGCAAGTCCTCCCGGAGTCGGGTGAGGTCGAAGGTTGCTTGACCTGTCGCCTGCTCACTGACCGCCGGTGAATTGAATGTGAGGCTCCCGAATCCGCGCTCTGGCCAATGAGTGAGCCTGCGGTCGCGAAGACCCGTCCAGTGGGTCCTGAATCCGATCTGGACATCGTCACGGAGGCCGAGCATCGTCGTGAAATCGCGCGCGTGAAGCAGGGCCTCGCCCACTCGCCAGACTGGCAAGCCAATCGAAATGGCTACTCCAGGTTGGATACGATCGGGATAGCTGTCCTCTTCGTGGCCCCGACGCAGGTACAACTCGCCATATCGGGAGGCGCGCCAGAAGTCGGAGTGTGCGGGATCGTCGAACATTCGGCCTTCGCCGAACATCCAACACTCCAGCACGCTATCGACGGATGTAGGCGCAAAGCGGTCCTCGGGCACCCACCATGTCCGCCATCCCGTGTACCCCGGCACTCGTTGGAGGGTGTGTCGCAAATCTGCGAGAGGCAACTCGATCGTGCCGGGCTCGACGATATAACCCTGAGTATGGGTGCCGTACTTATATTTGTCTCGCGCGGCTTCGCGGTGAGCAAGCAACTCGTCGAATCGATGATCGCAGGCCTGCCACCAATCGTCCAGCGCCGACATATCCAACTCGTCCGATCGCTCGAGCCACGCGGTGCTGACGCCCGACCAGAGATCGGGTGCGGCCGTCGCAAAAGGGCGCTCCAGCCAGTCGGGTAGCGCGAGCAACATGAGGCCACGAAGGCGCCTGGGCAGGACGTCGCGCCAGGGGTTGAGCCGAGCCGCAAAGTCGCGCAGCTGCTGGAGCTGGCCTGGTTGAGCCTGCGCGAGGTCGACGACGAGGATCTGCTTCTCGTCGCTCGGCGGGGCCGAGCTCGCGCGCGCCGGGTCGATGCGTTCGAGCGTTTGAGTGACCCCCTGCCACGGGATCCAGCGTAGCGTCAAGTTGCCGGTGCTTCGAATGGACTCATCGAGCACGCGAAGCGCGAAAGCCCGGAGGAGCTCGGGCGTAGGTGAGATCGCCGCGGCGTAGGTCAGCTGCTGGGTTAGAGAAAACCCACGCGCGAAAGCCTGCGCACGTTTGATCTGAGCGGCGCTCAAGTCAACCATGGTCGGGTCCGTCGTCAATGAGCGAGAGCAACGCAGGGTTGATGTCGGTCCACTCCTCGTGGTTTTGATAGAGCATCAATAGATTAGACCCCCCACGCGGCTGCCTCGTGCCGAATCGCGCCCAGCCCCAGCAAGGGTCTAGGAGGCTCGCAGGCGACGGCGAGAAGTGCGGGGTGTCCGCTCCCGGTTCCTGCTAGGCGTGCCCGACCACCTTCGCGACCTCGGCCTCGATGAAGCCCGGGGGCGGCTGGTAGAGCTCGAAGCGCTGGTAGAGCGGCTCGAGCAGGCACTCGACCACGGCGGGTAGATCCTCGTAGAGCACCCCGAGATCGAAGCTGGTCTCGGCGATCGCGTCGTCGCTCTCCAAGCAGGCCGGGCGCTTGCCGTGCTCGGTGGGGCAGCCTGGCCAGTCGACCAGCTCGCGCCCGCGCAGGCCGGTCCACTCGATACGAAATGCAATCCATGGATCGTGGCGAAGACCGAGCTTCGCCGCGAAGCTCCGGGTTTGCAGGAGCTCCTCCGCGATTCGTCGAATTGCAACGATCTCGGACAGGAATGGCCGGTGCATGGCTTCGATATCCTCTGGATACCCCTGGCGGTGGAACGACGCGCCGGCGGTGGAGAGTCGATACACGCTCGGGGGCTCGTCCTCCCACGCATCGAGCTGCTCGATCGAGCCCTCGATCGACCCCGGCTCGAATACCCGCGCAATAGTCAATGTGCCGTCGCGGAAGTGATCGGGCTTGGTCGCGCGAATGTAGTGAACGCTGGCGCGCCACCATTCGTGCATCTCGATCCACAGATGATCGCGCGGGGGTGTGCGCTCGAGATAGAGTAGATCGAGCCCCGCGGCGAAGTAGGGGGCGTCGCGGAACAAGATCGGCTCGAACCACGCGGGCATGCCGATCACCAGCGCGCCTCGCAATGTGACGGTGTAGAGCGCACGCCGCTCGGCGAGCGCGACGATGAAGTCCCGGGCGGCCTCGTAGCGCTCGCGCGTGATGCCGGCGAGCGATACGACCACGACTCGGCTCTGCGCATCACCACGGGCATAGCGAGCGTCGAGCGAGTCGAGGGCCGCCTGTAAGCTCTTTGGACCGTCCTCGCCAGCGGAGCGGCGAC
>CBFGLP010000957.1:0-4896 GCA_965649595.1 uncultured Myxococcales bacterium
ATCCAGCAGAAGCAGAACGAGCTCCGGACCCTCCGGGCGCAGCTCGAAGGCCAGGCGCAGGCCGTCGAGCGCGAGGCCGAGGCGGCCGCCAAGACCGCGCGTGCCCACGCGGAGCGCCAGCTCCAGGAGGTGCGCATGCAGCTCGAGCAGAAGCGCCTCCAGGCCGAGGTGGTCATCCCCGCCGAGTTCCAGCGGCAGGCGCAGCAGATCCTCGCCAAGGGCGCGGCGGCTCCCACCGTGGAGAACGGCGCGGCGGCGGTCGAGATCCTGCGCGCGATGAGCGACGCGTGGGCCTCCATGGGCCCGCAGGCGCGCGAGCTCTACGTCATCCAGCACCTGGAGGAGATCGTGGACACGTTCTCGAGCGAGCGCACGACCGTGCCCACGATCTCCTCGAGGTGCTGGATGACGTAGATCTCCTTGGCGTTGTCGCCCATCGCGTGCCAGGCCGAGGTCGTAGCCTCGAGCACCTCGACCAGCGCCTGACCATTCTCGATCGTCGGAGCGGCGGCCCCCTTGGCCCGGATCAGCTCGCCTTGTCGGCGAGCCTCGGCCGGGATGACCACGTCGGCCTGCAGGCGTCGCTGCTCGAGCACCGCGCGGATCCGCTGCAGCTCCTGCTCGGCCTGGGCGCGAGCCGTGCGAGCAGCCGCCTCGGCCTCGCGCTCGACCGCCATCGCCTCGCCGTCGAGCTCGGCTCGAATCTTGGCGAGCTCGTTGCGCTTTTGCAGGATCGCGGTCTCGGCCTGGGCCTTGGCGACGTCGGAGCGACGCTTGGCCGAGGCCTGGGCCTGGGTGATCTCCTGCATCGCCTGGTTCTCGGCGTTCTCGGCGTCACGCAGCACGCGGGCGATCTGCGGGCGACCGAGCGAGTCGAGGTAGTTGGTCGAGTCCGACACGTTCTGGATCTTGAGCGTGTCGAGCTCGAGGCCCATCTTGTCGAAGTCCTTGACCGCGCTCTCGATCAGCTTCTCGGCGAAGGTCAGGCGATCCTCGTTGACCTGCTCGGGGGTCATGTCGGCCACGACCTCGCGCACCGCACCTTCGAGGGTCTGCTGCGCGACGATGTAGATCTCGTTGCGCTCGCGCCCGAGGAAGCGCTCGACCGCGTTGCGGACCTTGGCAGGATCGGCGTGGATCTTGACGTTGGCGATCGCGTGGATGCGCAGCGGGATGTTGCCGGCCGAGTAGGCGTTCTCGACCACGATGTCGATCGACAGGTTGCGCATGTCCATGCGATCGACCCGCTCGATCACCGGGATCCGCCACTTTCGACCCTTGCCGGCCCCGCTGAAGCGATCCTGCTGATCGACGCGCCCGTGGGCCATCAGGATCACTGGACCATCCTTGGCACCGGTGAAGATCAGGATCTCGTTGGGTCGGCAGATGTAGAGCAGGTTGCGGATCACGATGATGAAGAGGAGCAACGCGAAGGCGAAGACCGCCGCGCCGATCACCACGGACGTGACCGTGAGTGCGGCCAGGGGCGGGGCCAGAGCGCCGAGCTGGACGAGGAATGCTTGGGTCATGGGTGTTCTCCGGAGGGTCGGGAGTCGTCTCAGTCCAAGGTGGGCTGATGCGGAAGAGGTCGGGTCGGCTCGGCTCGGCCGCTCCGGCCGAGCGCGCTCAGGCGTCGAGCAGATTCGGCTTGCCTTCGATCTTGGTGACCAGCGCCTGGGTGTCGCGCAGCTCGACGATCAACGCATGGTCACCGCGCTCGAGCACACCGTCCTCGCAGACAGCCAGCACGTCGACGGTCGTGCCCTTGAGCTCGATGCGGACCTTGCCGACGCCGCCAGGCGCGATCCGGACCAACACGGCGCCGCTCTTGCCGACGTAATCGGACACGCTCGGGACCACGCTGCTCTGGTCGGCGGCGAGCCTTTGGATAACCCGGACGGTCGCCCAGCCGCTCAGGTAGCCAACCGCGATCGCGAGGCCGCGCGCGACCCAGACGTTCGCGGTCAAGCCGAGGCCCTCGAGCACCAGACCGGTGAGCCCGAAGAAGGTCAGGAAGAACGTCCAAAAGCGCATCGAAGCGAGGACCCCGAACAACCCGCCGAGCTCACCGTGGCTCGCGTCCTTGTCGAAGTCTTTGGCGAAGTCCTTGCCGAAGTCCTTGCCAAAATCCTTGCTGAAGTCGTGCGCCCCGTCGGCGTCCGCGTCGCTGTCGTGGTTGCCTCCGAGCAGCACCGAAGCCGCGAGCAACACACCGCCAGACACGAGCGCGAACACATACGCGTAGATGAACATGGTGAATTCCTTGGCCGCGTACTCGACGTGTGAGACGTCTATTTCATACCAGCAATGGCGCGCCCTGGGCCCGTGGATGTGCAGAACCGGATCGTTCGTGCAGAACGACGCTCATCGGCTCAGCCCGACCCAGAGCTCGGTCTGCTCGGCGTCCAGGTCGGCCCTCTCGGGCTGCTCGAGCCCGTTCGGCCCGGACGGGCTACACCGCCCGCAAGCGCGGACCCTCGACGCCGGGCTCGATGACCAGCTGATCCTGCGCCGAAAGCCAAGCCTCGGCGCGCTCGCTGGCCCCCGTGCCAAGCAGGATGCGACGCGCTCCCTCGGCGCTGCGCGCCCGGGTCTCCAAGAACACCCGATAGCCTTCCTCGAGTCGGCGAAGGATCCAGCCCAGCAGCGCGCTCGGATCCTCGCGCTTGATGATCAGGATGGCGCCGGGCGGTAGGGCCCGGACGCGCGCCCACGCCTTGCTGGGATCGACCTCGTCGTCGATCACGATCGCGGGGGCCTGAAACGCCTCGGCGAGGTGCTCGGCCATCCCCGGCTGGGGTATGTAGACGAGGCAACCCTCGCCGATGTCGGCGGCCAGCTCGACCAGCTCGGGCTCGCGGTGCCCACCGACCGAGGGAAGCTCGCGATGCGTGTCGGCTTCGGGAGACCCGAGCGCCGACAGCTCGCGCCGTGTCGCGGTGTTCGGCGCCGCGACCGAGCTCAGCTCGTTGCGCGTCCGAGCAGCGGAGCGTGCCTGCGAGGTGACTCCTTCAGCCGCGGGCGGCTGTGGACGAACGCCTTGGCGCTTCTCGGCCGCTCGAGCGCTGACAGAGCTCGAGCCGTGGAGCAGCCGTGGAGCGGCTGGCGAGGTCGTGCTCGCAGGTACGGTAGGCGACTGCGCCGAGCCTCCCGCGGGAATCGGCGATACGGCTGGTGCCGGTCGCGAGGGCGGGCGCGACGACTGGCCCCCAGGCGCGGGCGGCTGACGCCCCTCAGCCGCGGGCGGCTGACGGAGAGCGCGTGCTGACGCGCTGGGATCGTTCGCGAAGGGATCCTCGTCATCATCGATCGGGACCCCGATGAAACGATCTCCAGTGGCGCTGCGCGGTCGGGTGCGGCCGCGCTCCGCGTCGACCTGCGTGGTGAGCGGGATGCTGTCCTCGAGCTCGTAGCTAGGCTCGGGTGGACTAGGAAAGCCCTGCGGCAGCCGGCCCGTGCCCGAATCCGCCGCCGAGTCGCTCACGGGCGTGCGTGCGGCTCGAGCTCGTGAATCCAGGACCGGCTCGTCGTCATCGTCCTCGAGCGCCCAGGTTCCGCTCTCGAACGGCGCCGAGGCCCCACCGAGCGAAGCTCCGGCCTCGTCGTATGGCGGCGGAAGCTCGAGCGCGTCGTCGTCGGGCAGTGTAGGCGCGATGATCGGCTCACGACGGGTCCTCGCAGCCGACGCTTCGAACTCGGTCTCGATGTCGAAGTCGGGATCGCCGACATCGAAAGCGTTCGCCTCATGGGCTTCGAGCTCGATCTCCAGCGCGCTCGCTGGTTGGGCGCTGCTCGCCGAGAGCCCAACCGGCTTGGTTCCGCTCGCGTGGGCCCGGCTCGGCTTGGGGATCGGGGTCGTGCGCTCGGCCCTCACGACCATCGCGTCGACACCGGGCACCGCACGCACGATCCACTTGGCCCCTGCGTCGATCGTGAACTCGATCGCGTTGCCGAGCATCAGCTCGACTTGGTGCTCGTCGCTGACAGCCGCCGCCAGCATGTCGAAGAGCTCGGGCCGCTGCAGGACCACCTGCTCGGCCTCGCTGCCTCGCGGCGTCCGGTAGATCACCGGCTGCTCCGACTCGAGCGTGACCTCGTCGGCCGCTCGCTGAACCGCGGCCTCGAGCACGCTGACGAGGGTGCGCATGCGCCAACGATATCAAACCGGAACGGGCACCTGCCAGCGTGCAGGCGCTCGCCCGACGCCGCCGGCTCAGACCGTTCGCGCGTGCGTGCGTGGCTGCAGGAAGTTGCGCATGCCCGCGGTGCTGCGGGAGTAGCCGAAGCCCGACATCTTCCAACCGCCCCAAGGTGCGCCAGCAGCCGCGCTGAGGCCTCGGTTGATGCCGATCATCCCCGCCTCGATCCGCTCGGCGATCGCGTCGGTCTCGGCTCCTGGCGGCCCCCAGACCGACGCGCCGAGGCCATAGTGGGTCGCGTTGGCTCGCCGCACGGCCTCGTCGACGTCGTCGTAGAGCGAGATCGACACGACCGGCCCGAAGGTCTCTTCACGAGCCAGCCGCATGTCGTCGCGGACGTCCGACACCAGCGTGGGCGTGAGCCAGTAACCTGGCTCGCGCGGCTCGCCTTCGACGATCACCCGCGCGCCCGCGGACTTGGCCTCGGCGATCTGCCCGAGCACCAGCTGGCGCTGCGCCGCGTTGGCCATCGGCCCGAAGTCGGTGTCCTCGGCGAGCGGATCACCGATCCGCAGCGAGGTCAGCTCGCGCTCGACCAGCGCGAGGAACTCGGCCTCGACCGCGCGCGGAATGAACACCCGCTCGGTCGCGACGCAGACCTGTCCGCTGTTGGTCAGCGCGTTGCGGGCCGCGAACGCGGCCGCGGCCGGCAAGTCGGCGCCGGGCAGCACGATCATCGGATCCTTGCCGCCGAGCT
>CBFGLP010000958.1:0-3468 GCA_965649595.1 uncultured Myxococcales bacterium
GGCGGCATCCTCGCTCAGGCCGGCCTTCTTGAGCGCCAGGGCCCGCTGCGCCGCGGGCGACTCGACGCCCTCGAGATCGGGCAGCACCGCGTCGATCAGCTTGCGCCAATTCCCGCCCTCGTCCGAGCGCCCCTCGGGCGCCTCGCCGAGCAACACCAGCAGATCGCGAGCGCGGGTGGCCGCGACGTAGAGCAGCCGACGACTCTCGGCGTCACGCCGAGCCGCGAGTCGTTCGGTGACCGCGACCGCGTGCGCGCTGGGCCTGCGGCGACCGACGAGATCGGGGCTGACGACCGCGAGACCCAGCTCGCGCTCGAACAACACCGGACCCTCCTGCCCGCGCGGCTCGGCGCCGAGCTCGGGCACGATCACGACCGGAAACTCGAGGCCCTTGGCCGCGTGCACGGTCATGATCCGCACGGCGTTGGGGTCGGCGCTCGCGGTGACCTCGGCGGGCGGCTCGCGATCATGGGGGTCCTCGCCGCGCTCGATCAGGCGGCGCGCGGTGGCCAGCGCTCCGAGGCCCGCGTACTCACGCGAGTCGAGCAGCGCGAGCAGCTTGTCGACGTTGGCGATCCGCTGCTCGCCGGTTGGATCCCAGGCGAGCACCTCGCGGACGCCGAGCCGATCGACGGCGAAGCGGAGCGTTCGAGCAGGGCCGAGGCGGTCGAGCTCGTGGTGCAGCCGCACGACCAGGCGAGCCATCGCGGTGATCGCCTTGGCCTGATCGTCGGGCAGCTCGATGGTGCAGCCCTCGCGGTGAGTCCAGATCGCGAGCGCGTCGGCAGCCGCGAGCTCGACCAGGCTCGCGTCGTCGATGCCCCACACCGGCGAGCGCCACACGGCGGTCGATGCGAGGCGGTCGCGGGGATCGGCGATCGCGAGCATGAGCGCAGCGAGCTCGCGGACCTCTCGCGCGGCATGAAAGCCGCGGCCGCCGACGACGACCGAAGGGATGCCACGATCGCTGAGCGCCTTGCGATAGCGAGCGGTGTGGGCGTGGGTCCGGGTCAAGATTGCTACGTCGGAGCCACGCAGGGGCCGAGGCGCGCCGTCTTTGTCCTCGCGGCCGAGCGGCGGGCGAGCCTCGAGCAACAGAGCGAGGTGCTCGGCCAAGAGCCTGGCCTGATGGCTACGCTGCTGGCGAAGCTCGAGGGTCGGATCGCCGCGCAAGAGCTGGACGACCGGCAGGCCCTTCTGCGTCGGGTGATCCTCGCGGACCGGCGTCAGGCGGTCTTCTCGATCGATCCAGTCGACCGCGAAGCCCTCTGGGTCGTCGCTGATCAGCAGCCGGGCAAACAGCCGGTTGCTGAACTCGACCAGGCCCGGGCGCGAGCGCCAGCTGCGACGCAGCGCGTGGAGCCGGAGGTTCGATCCCCCCACGCGGGCGCGGTGTGCCAGCTGTTGAAAGAGCGCCACGTCGGCGCCACGGAACTCGTAGATCGACTGCTTGCGATCACCGACGGCGGCGAACAGGCGATCGCCGAGCGGCAGCACCTCGCTCGCGCGCTGGCCCTTGACGATCGGGCGCTCGTGGTCACGGGCCTCGGCGAGCAGGTGCACGAGATCGAGCTGCAGGCCGTTGGTGTCCTGGAACTCGTCGACCAAGAGCGCTCCGATCTCGTGCTTGACCTGGCGCCTGACCACTCGATCGTCGCGCAGGAGATCGTGGGCACGGCGGACGAGATCGACGAAGTCGAGCACGCCCTGGCGCTGCTTCTCGGCTCGGTAGGCGTGATCGATCTGCTCGAGCAAGGCGACCACGCGACCGGCGAGGCGGTACTCGGCGAGCGAGGCGACCCCCTCCTGCACGCGCTCCCACGCCTCGGCGAAGGGCTCCCACACGCGGCGCGCGGGCTTGGGCAGGTTGCCGGTGCCGCGCCGCTGAGCGGTCACGCGGACCAGCGCGGGGTACCAGTGCTCGATCCGCTCGAGCTCGCAGGCGCCGATCCGGCCGCGCTCGATCGCCAGCGCACGCAAGCTCGGGCGCAGGCGATCCTCCTGCGAGGTCTCGAGCAGCTCGATCGCCCGCGCGAGCACGCGACAAGCCGAGCCCAGCTCGCGCTCGATCGCGTCGAGATCGAAGCCAGGCCGCGCTCGACCTTCGCCGTCGCGCATGAGCGAGTCGGGATCGCGGCCCTCTTCGCCGAGCTTGGCGTAGAGGCGACGCAGGCCCGCGCGCAGGATCTCGGGGCTGCCGAGCGCTCGCGCGGCCGCGCGCGTGTGCGAGGCGTCGGGATCGTGCAGGCCGAGTTCCAGCTCGCGCAGCAGCACCTCGTCGAGCACGCGCTCGAACAGCTCGTTGGCGGCGTTCTCCTCGAGCACACCAAAGGCCGGGTCGACGCCGGCCTCGACCGCGAAGCTGCGCAGCAGCTGGGCGCAGAGCGAGTGGAAGGTGCCGATCGGGGCGCCGGTCAGCTGCTCGCCGATCTTCTTCCAGCGCTCGCCGGGGATCACTCGGCCGTCGAGCAAGGTCGCCAGCTCGGGCTCGTCGGTCGCCAAGCCGTGCGGACGCTCGGCCAAGCCGCTGGCGCGCTGGACAATTCGTTGCCGCAGCTCGCGAGCGGCCTTCTCGGTGAACGTGACGGCCCAGACCCGAGTCGGCTCGAGCGGCTCGCGACCGCTGCGACCCGCCCCGATGTAGAGCGCGAGCGCGACGGTGACGAGCGTGTGGGTCTTGCCAGCGCCCGCACCGGCGGCGAGCACCAGGTTGCTGTCGAGCTCGAGGCCGAGCGCGTCGATTTGGCCTTCGAGCTGGTCGAACGCGGGCAGCTCGGGCTCGCTCACTGCTCGCCCTCCTCGGCGCCCTTGCTGACAGGGCGCCCGACGATCGGGCCGGCCTCGTCCGAGTCATCCCCGCCGCTCTCGTCGCTCCGCTCGACCCGACAGACCGGCGCGTAGGAGCAGAAGCTGCAGGTCCGCCCAGGCTCGACCGGCCGCACGTCGAAGCGACCTTCACCGATCCCCTCGAGCAACGCCCAGACGTTGTCGGCGAGGTTGCGCCCGCCGGTCGTGGGTAGGTCGACCGCACCTGCGGCCACTCGCGGGGCGCCGACCTGCTTCGTCAGCCCCCCGGGGGCTGAGTGGCCGCTCGCGGTCTCGCTCAGCGCTCGCTCGCGCAGCTGGTGGCGACGCTCGGGATCGAGGTCGAGCAGGCCGTCGAGCTCCATACTCGAGAACGCGAGGTCGAGCAGGCTGACCTGCGAGCGCTCGCCGTCGCGCAGCGACACGTAGGCCGCGTCGGTGTAGCTCAGCTCGGGCCGCACGCGAGCCAGCCAGGCCGCGTAGAGCGGCAACTGCAGCTGGGTGCGGGCGATCTGATCGTAGCGGAGCCGATCACCGACCCGCCCGGACTTGTAGTCGATCACCAGGCCCTCGCGCTCGCGACCGTCGCCGCGGTAGTCGACGCGATCGACTCGGCCGACCAGCTCGAACACGCGGCGACCGGAGCGGTCGGGGATCCGCAGC
>CBFGLP010000959.1:0-1696 GCA_965649595.1 uncultured Myxococcales bacterium
GAAGTCGAAGTCCTCGAGCGTCTTGTGGTGCTCGAAGTTCGCTCGGCGCATCCGCAGGTCGAGTTGCTTGGAGTCGCGTCGCTCGACCTCGTCGTTGAGCAGGCGATACAGAAACTCGCTGTGCGTCAGATCGTCGTCGACGGCTTGGCGGGTCCGCAGGTCGAGCGTCTGCAGCACGCCCGACAGGCGCAGCTTCTTCAGGATCGGTTTGAGTTCGTCAGTTGGGTGCATCGGTCTTCTCCAGGGGCAGCTGCAAGAGCTCCCCGATGTCGCGGGCGAAACGAGGGGACTCGTTGGCTTGGCTCGGTCGCTGCACCACCACCGGCAGCGGCTCGAGATCGAGGCCTTTGCGGAGGATCGTCTTGATGCCTCCATAGGTGTGCAGGCCGTAGAAGCTCGCGCGTCGACACGCGGCGCGAGCTCGCTCGAGTGGAAAGGTCTCGAGATGACGGACGATCGCCTGGACGGCGCGCAGCTGCAGGAGCACGTCGTCGGCGTCGAAGACCTCGCGGACGAAGTGGCCGACCTCGCTGCCGAGCTGATCCGCTCGCTGCTCCCAGTAGTCGCGGCTGCGATGCCGATGGTCTCGACGGCCCTCGGGCAAGTGGCTCTCGATCGTCGAGCGTTCGCCGGGTCGCTTGCGCTCGTGCGTAGCGACGCGCGTGTCGTCGACGTAGAGCTCGACGCTGTGCGTGGTGACGCGAGCGAGCACTTGCTTACCGATCTGCCGCCAGGGGACCGAGTACATCGCTCGCTCGACCTGCACGTGCGCGTCGGCGTGCACGATCGCCTCGCGCCAGAGCACCGGTTCCCAGCGCTGACGCGGGAGCGGCAGCAGGTGCGCTCGCTCGAGCTCGAAGCGCTCGCGAGGCCGTCGTCGCGTGGTCCCGTGGATCCGTGCATTGGCGATCTCGCCGAGCCAGCGCGGCAGCTCGCCTCGCAGCTCGCCGGCGTCCTGCAGATCACGGCGAGCGGCGAAGAAGTTGTTCTTGACGTACTTGACCGCCGACTCGACCTTGCCCTTCTTCTCGGGGCTGTAGATCGGCGTCGGATCGATCTGGAAGCCGTGGAATCGAGCGAAGTCGCGATAGCTGCGATTGAGCACCGCCGCGCCATCGACCCCGAAGCTGGCCCGAATGACCGCGGCTTTGAGGTTGTCGGGCACGATCACCTTCGGCACACCGCCGAGCTCGGCGAAGGCCTCGGCGTGACAGCGAAGCCAGGTCTCGACCTTCTGATCGAAGACGATGCGCACGACCATCAGGCGCGAGAAGGCGAGCACGAGGACGAAGATCCATGCCTTGCGCAGCCGACCCTCGTCGGGATCGTAGAGCTGGCCGACATAGCCGAAGTCGACCTGAGCGACCTCGCCGGCCGCGGTCTCGACCGGGATCGCTACGTCCTCGGGCGAGACGCCCTTGGCCTTGCGGATGCGCAGGCACAGCCGTTTGACCGCGCCGACGCTGCCGACGAAGTCGGGCTCGAGCCGGAGCCGATCGAAGATCGCGGTTGGACCCGCGCCCTCGTCGAGCATGGCCTCGATGCGCTCGCGGAAGTCCTCGATGCTCGAGGATCGTGTGGCGGGGAGCTGCTCGCCGTAGGTCTCGGCGACGAGCACTTTGAGCTGGTCGAGCTCGGGCAGCTCGGCCGGATCGCCGTCGAGCAGGCCGGCGGTGGCGAGCGGAGCTCGATACTT
>CBFGLP010000960.1:0-2733 GCA_965649595.1 uncultured Myxococcales bacterium
TGCCCGCCACGACCTTCGTGCAGGGCCGCGGCGACGTGATCCCCGCGATCGAGCGGGTCGGCGGCGCCCCGGTCGTCATCAAGCTGCTCGAGGGCACGCAGGGGATCGGCGTGGTCCTGACCGAGACCCACCAAGCCGCGACCTCGGTGATCGAGGCGTTCCGCGGGCTCGAGGCCAACATCCTCGTGCAGGAGTTCATCCAAGAGGCCCGCGGCACCGACCTGCGCTGCTTCGTGATTGGCGAGCGGGTCGTGGCCGCGATGCTGCGCCGCGGTGCGCCGGGCGAGTTTCGCAGCAACCTCCATCGCGGCGGCTCGGCCGAGAAGGTCAAGCTGACGCCCGAGGAGCGCTCGACGGCCGTGCGCGCGGCCAAGGCGATCGGCCTGCGGGTGGCTGGCGTCGACATCCTGCGCTCGAACCACGGGCCGCTGGTGATGGAGGTCAACTCGTCGCCCGGCCTCGAGGGCATCGAGAAGGCGACCGGCAAGGACGTCGCGGGCGCGATTGTCCGGTTCATCGAGAAGGACTCCGAAGAGGGCAAGCGCGGCGACAAGAACCTCCACCACTAGTCTAAGCTGCTCTCGTTCGTGACTGCTCCTCCACCCCGCAAGCCCGAGCCCTTCCCGCTGCCCAAGCCCGGCGGTCCGCCCAAGGTCGTGTCCAAGCTCGATCTCGGCAGCCTCCCGCCGGGCGTGCACACCCTGCACCTGCAGATGTTCCGCGACCCCGCAGGCCAGCCGCTGCGCCTGCCGGTCCTGGTCGTCCGCGGGAGCGAGCCGGGTCCGGTGCTCGGCGTGACCGCGGCGATCCACGGCAACGAGATCAACGGCGTCGCGGCAGTGCACCACTTCGTGCACGGCCTCGATCCCAAGCGGCTGCACGGGACCGTCGTGGCGATCAGCGTCGTCAACATCCCCGGCTTCCTGCTGCGCCGCCGCGGCTTCGCCGACGCCCGCGACCTCAACCGGCTGTTCCCCGGCAAGCAGGGCGGCACCGACTCACAGCTGTGGGTCCACAAGCTGCGCGAGCACTTTTTGGTCCACCTCGACTTCGTTGTCGATCTCCACACCGCGGGACCGGGCCGGACCAACCCGGTCTATGCCCGGGTCGATCTTCGCGACGCGATCGCCGTCGATCTCGCGATCGCGGCCAAGCCCGACCTGATCGTCAACAAGCCGGTCAACCCTCGAACCTTGCGCGGCGCCGCGGCCGAGCTCGAGATCCCCGGCGTCGCGCTCGAGCTCGGCGCTCCGCATGTCCTCCAGATGGACATGGTCGAGCGCGCGGCCAAGTCCCTGCGTCGGATCGCTCGGCACCTCGAGATGCTCGCCCGCCCGCTCGGCGTGGCCGAGGGCCGCCCCCCGCTCTGCGAGTCGAGCAACTGGATCTACACCGACCACGGCGGGCTGCTCGAGATCTACCCGGCCTTGCTCGAGCGCGTGCGCGAGGGTCAGCCGATCGCCCGGATCGTCAACCTGTTCGGTGAGGTCGTCGGCGAGTACGTGGCGCCCTACAAGGGCGTGGTGATCGGCAAGACGATCGACCCGATCGCGCCGATCGGGACTCGGATCATCCACCTCGGCGTACCGGGAAGTTGGACCGAAGGGTGAGCAGGGGCGAGTCGCCCGTGCTCACCCAGGATCACAAAAGTATTCGGCCTTGACGAACTCGGCGTTGACCGACTCCCCGCACCAGACCCCGCACAGCTCGAGGCTGTCGTAGGGGCCGTTGGGGTTCGTGTAGGTCCAGCCGTCCTCGGTCTCGCAGTCCGCCACCTTGGGGACGTTCTGGTCGTCCATCACGACCTCGAGCAGGTTGGGGAACGCCGGGACCGGATCGAGCAGCACCGTGCAGCTGACCGCGTCGTCGATGATCGCCTGCAAGGCAGCCTGCAGCTCGAGCTCGTTGTTGGCCTGATAGAAGTCCTCGTCGCCGCCCTTGGGCTTGCCGCCCGCGACCGCGACCTCGTTGACCTTCTCGGCGGGGATGATGCCGTCCGGCTCGCCGTCTGGCGGGTGGTTGTTGACGCCGGTGGTCTGCGTCATCTGGTTCGAGATGTCGATCCCGACCACGTAGGTGGCGATCCCGAGATCGTTATAGGCGTCGCCGACGATGATCGGGAGGTTGACGTCGTAGCTCTCGAACCGCTGCGTGTTGTTGGCCGCGTCCATCCGGCAGTTGGCCGCGCCGTCGGTGATCAAGATGATCGCCGCCGGGTCGTTGTCGTCGATGTCGATCAGGTGATCGATCGCCGAGATCATACCCGCGCTCGCCGGCGTGCCACCGCGGATGTTCTGCGAGTTGGCGGTCGGGATCCCGAGCAGGATCGCGACCGCGTTGTTCACCGCGACCAGGACCTCGGGCGGCGTATCGACCAGGCAGGCGTTCTGGTTGTACTCGTTGGTCGCGGTCTTCGACGGGAACAGCTGCGCGCCGATGTCGAACAATTCGTCGTTGCCGTTGACGACCTGGCTGACCACCGCATGGAGGCTCTTCCAGCGGGTGATCTCGGCGGTGCCCGGGTCGTTGTCGTGATCCCAGGTGTTCTGGATCATGCTGCCCGACTTATCGAGCACGAGCATCAGGTGCGGGACGACTGGGGTCAGCTCGGCCTCGGCGACGTCGCAGGGGATCGGGCCATCGTCCGACGTGTCGCCGTCGCCATCCCCGGTGGTCGTGTCGCCGTCGCCGGTCGTCGTGTCCGTCTCGGTGTCGGCAGTGTCGCCGTCGCCG
>CBFGLP010000961.1:0-11897 GCA_965649595.1 uncultured Myxococcales bacterium
GCCCGCCAGTGCGGCGTCGACAGCGAGCTTTGCGACGCGGTCAAGATCGAGGTCGCGCGGCTCGGCGGCCTGACGCGGCTGCTCGCCGGCCGCGGGATCTCGGGCGACGTCGTCGGCATGCTCGCGCACAGCTTCGACTACCTGATGCTCTTCTCGAACTTGGTGATCGCCTGGCAGTGGCTGCGCATGGGCGCGGCCGCCTGCCGCGGCCTGGCCAAGGTGCTCGACGACGATGCGTCGGATTACTATCGCGGCAAGCTCGAGGCGGCCCGCTATTGGATTCGCACCGAGCTGGCTGATAACGCCAGGTTGGCGTTGTTGTGCGAGTCGGGCGAAGACTCGTATCTCAAGATTCCCGATCGTGGCTGGTAGGCGCGATTTATCGCGGCGTTCGCCCGCGGGGCGTGTCGGCCCATCTCGTTGTGCCGCGCTGACTCGCGACGCTTGGATGGCCTGCCTCGATTCGAGCGCTCACGCGGGCGGAGAGACATGCGCTGCGGCACGCGGCTTGCTCTACCTGCGTGCATGACCTCCCAGCAAGACGTCTTTCAACTCCTTCAGGACCAACACGACGAGGTCCGCAACCTCTTTCAGGAGATACGCAGGGCGAAGGGAAGCCCCGAGCGCCTCGCGGAGCTTCACCGCGAGGTCGAGAAGAAGATCCTGGTTCACTCCAAGGCCGAAGAAGCGGTCATCTACGAGAAGCTCGAAGACCTCGACGATCTCGCCAAGAAGATGCGCGAGAACAAGCGCGAGCACAAAGAGGTCGAGAACCTGCTCGAGCAGATGGCCAAGATCGAGTACACCGCCAACGAATGGCAGACTGCATTCGCGCAGCTCGTCGATGCGATCGAACACCACGCATCCGACGAAGAGACCAACCAGTTCCCCCGCGCTCGTCAGCTGCTGAGCAAAGACCAGCAGCGGCAGCTGCTCGACGAGTACCAGCGCGAGTTCGACAAGCGCGAACGCACCCTGATCGGGCCCAGCCAGCTCGAGTCGACGACCCTCGACGAGCTGCGCAAACACGCACGGCAGATCGGAATCGAGCGCGCTGGTGACTACTCGAAGAACGAGCTGATCTCCGAGATCCGCAAGAGCGCGTGAGCGAATTTAGCGCGCGAAGCTCGAAGCGCGAACGCAGATGCCTAACCTAGACGAGCAGGAACACGCAGCGACGTGCGGCCTGCTCGTCCTTTACAGATGGAAATAGCGCGAGCGGCAAGGCTCGAACTTGCCCGCACTGTTCGGCGAAATCGTTGCTTGCAGACGCAAATGCGCCGAAGGAATCTCCCCGCCCTCACGGTGCAGCGAGATCCTCGACGAGACATCCGACCGCTTCCGCGATGGAAGCTCGTTACAACCCAAACGCCGACCCGCGAGCTCGATGCGGACGACTGGGCGGAGCTGCTCGCGTTCTTCCGCGAGAGCTACGACATCGAGATGGAAGGGCTCCAGACGAGCATCCTGAACCGCCCGCATCTAGTCCGAATCCGCGAGCGTGCGACCAAGCGCCTGGTCGGCACGGTCTCGTTTGGCGTGGCCCCGGTGACGCTGCCGAGCGGTGAATCGGTGCGCGTCTTTTATGGCGGTGATCTCATGCTCCTGCCGCATCTGCGGGGCTCGGGTCTGATTCAGGAGCTGGCGGTCCGGATCGTGCTCGGGGAGCTGATCAGGCACCCTCGCACGGTTCACTACGGGTTCGGCGTGGCGCTGACCCACCTCATGTACCTCGGGCTCATCCGCTCGTTCATCGACGCTTGGCCCCGCCGCGACCGTACGCTCCCGCCCGACATACGCTTCGTCATGGAGACGATCGGGCGCATGGCCTATCCCCAGACGTGGCGCTCCGCAGATCAACCAGTCGAGGTCGGACGCAAGGGTCGCGGACGTGATCTCGTCATCTCGGAGGCGCTGATGGGAGCGCCGGACGTGCGCTTCTTCGTCGAGCGAAACCCCGACTACGCGCGGGGTATGGCGCTCCCCTTCATCATGAAGGTCGACGCCGAGAACCTCGCCGGCCTGTGTTGGCGGTCGATCCGGAAGCTCGTGCTGCCGACCCTCGATCGAGCCGGAAGTCGTGGCGACCGACCGCCGCGGACCTCACGCGCGACCGGATGAGGCACGCGGGTAATTCGGCCGCGCCGCTCGGCTCTATCGCCACGCGATCGGCATCCTGCGCGAGCAGCTCGGCCCCGAGCACGTCGAGGTCGCGACAGTGCTGCACAACCTCGGCGGGCTGATGCACGCCGCCGGCCGCTACCGCGAAGCCGAGCCCTACGCCCGAGCTTCGGTCGAGGTCCGCGAGCGCGCCTACGGGCCCGAGCACTACGAGCTATGCATCAACCTCAACAACCTCGCCGCGCTGCACGACGATCGAGGCCAGACCACCCGGGCTGCCGCGCTCCATCGCCAGGCGCCGCGGATCTTCGGCAAGACCCTGAGCCCGCGCCACCCCAAGCTCGTCCAGTGCCGCGCGAGCTACCAGCGCCTGCTCGATCGTCACTGATGTCTCCGCGCTGCGACTTGGCGCGCCCGACGATCAGCGCGCAAACCCTACGTGCTGTTCATATCGGGGTTCGTGCCACGGTCCTCTCGATGCCCTCTTGGCGAGAGCGACTGAAGCGAGCGGCTGGGGCGGTGCACCTCGGTCATCGGCGCGCCTGGACAGGGCGCAAACGGGTACATATCGAGGTGCGCCTGCCCAAGACCGATATCGATGGCTTCGCCCGCGCGATCCGAGACGAGCTCGAGGCACTAGCGGGGGTCGAGTGGGCACGGCTCAACGTCGCGACACGGCGGGTGGTGGTCTCGTTCATCGCCGAGCCGCCGAGCGACGAGGTGCTGATCGCGGCGGTCGAGCGGATCGAGCGACGCTTCGGGCTCGATGGCGAGGCGACGTGGCGCGGACGCAGGCCCTTCCCCGGCGATCAGGAGCCAGTCCTGCGCTTCGCGGTCGAGATCGGGGCGGACGCGCTGGGCTTCGGTGCCGGGCTCGGGCTGCGGATGATCGGCGTGAAGCTGGTGCCCTCGGAGCTGAGCTTGGCGGCCGTGGTCTCGCTGCTCGAGTACGTGCCTTCGCTGCGCGAGGTGCTGGAAGACAAGCTCGGCCCGGGCTCGACGGACCTGGCGCTCAACTTGGCGGGCGCGTTCTCGTCGGCGCTCGTGCAGGGCTCGACGGGGCCGATCGTGGACGCGCTCGGGCGAGCGCTGCGGCTGCGGGAGATCGCGGCGCACGTCGACGCCTGGACCGAGCTGGAGGACCAGCTCGATCGACCGGAGGCGCACGAGAGCACTCAGCGGGTCGAGCCGCGGACGAGCGAGCTGCCGCCCGGACCGATCGAGCGCTACACGAGCCAGGTGCTGGCGGCGACGACCGGCGCGTTCGGGTTCAGCTTCATCGCCAGCCGCGACCTCGCCCGCTCGACCGTGTCGGTGTTCGGCGGCACGCCCAAGCCGGCCGTCGCTGGGCGCGAGGCGTTCGCCGCCGACCTCGGTCGCAAGCTGGCCGAGCGCAAGGTCGTGGTGATGGACCCGGCGGCCCTGCGCCTGCTCGATCGGATCACCTGCGTGGTCGTGCCCGAGGAGCTGCTGCGCCCACGCGGCGCTCGGGTCGAGGCGATCGTGCCAATCGCGGGGTTCAACGATCGCGACGCGCGGCGCAACGTGATGCGGCTGCTGGATCTCGGCGAGCCGAGGGTGGTGCACGAGGAGGACACCTGGTGGCTGGGCCCCTACTCGGCGCTCGAGGGGCCGCGAACGGTCGAGGTCGCCCAGACGGCCGAGCGCTTGCTCGAGCCCGGTGGCGTGATCCTTGCGCTGCGACATCGTGGGGCCGTGGTCGCCTTGGTGTCGCTGATCCCGATGGCGGACCCGGCCGTCGAGGCGTTCGCGGCTGCGGTCCGCCGGGCCGAGCTCTCGTTCGTGGCCGCCGGCGAGCGACCGACGGAGCGCGGGTGGGTCGAGCCAGATCGCTACATCGGCGGCGGCGACGAGCTGGTCGGCGCGATCAAGCTGCTGCAGGCCGACGGCCACGGTGTCTGCTTCATCGGCCGCGGAGCTTCGCCGGGCTACCGCGCGGCCGATCTCGGCATCGGGCTGCTGGACACGAGCGGGGCCGAGCTGCCGCCTTGGGGGGCCAAGCTGATCTGCCGAACCGGCTTGGTCGACGCGAGCTTGGTGATCGCGGCCGTGCACACGGCCAAGCAGGCGGCGCGGCAGGCGATCTATCTCGCCATGGTCGAGGCCGCGTCGGCGCTGGTCCTCTCGGTCGGGGGGCTGCGCTCGCAGACGGTCAAGCGGGTGATGACGGCCGCCAACGCGACGACGCTGCTGGCGATGGCCAACTCGATCCGGCTGGCGCGTGGAGTTGAGCCAGTCGAAGCGACGGCACAGACCGATCCGACCCCCTGGCACACGCTCGAGCTCGAGCAAGTGCTCGAGCGGCTGAGCTCGCGGCTCCAGGGCCTGAGCGCGGCCGAGGCCAAGCTGCGCCAGCGGCCCAAGCCACCACCACCTTCCGCGCTGTCGCGCTTCGGTGAGACGATCGTAGACGAGCTGGCCAACCCGCTCGCGCCGGTGCTGGTTGCGGGTGCGGGGCTCTCGGCACTGACCGGCGCGGTGATCGATGCGGCCATGATCGGCGGCGTCGTGGGCCTCAACGCGCTGCTCGGCGCGGTCCAGCGCCATCGCACCGACAAGGCCCTTGGCGCGCTCGACCAGACGCAGGGCGAGAAGGCCAGGATCGTCCGTGGCGCCGAGCTGCTCGAGTTCGATCCGGACGAGCTGGTCGTCGGTGACGTGCTGGTGCTCGAGGCCGGGGACTCGGTCCTGGCCGACGCGCGGATCCTCGAGGCCCGCGGGCTCGAGCTCGACGAGTCGAGCTTGACCGGCGAGTCGCTGCCGATCAGCAAGAGCCCGGCGCCCTCGTTCGCGGCCGCGGTCGCCGATCGAACCTCGATGGTGTTCGAGGGCACGACGGTCGCGGCCGGCGAGTGCAAGGCGGTGGTGACCGCCGTCGGTGAGGCGACCGAGTCACGCCGCGCAGCCCTACGCTCACATCGAACGACGCGCTCGGGCGTGGAGGCGCGGCTCGACGCGTTGACCGACTTCACGGCTCCGGTCGCGGCGCTCAGCGGGGTCGCGCTGATGACCGCCGGGTTGTCGCTGAATCGCCCGGCCCACGAGGTGATCTCGTCGGGTGTCTCGCTGGCGGTCGCGGCCGTGCCCGAGGGTCTGCCCCTGCTCGCGACGATGGCCCAGCTCGCGGCGGCGCGGCGGCTGTCGGAGCGCGGGGCCTTGGTTCGCAACCCGCGGGCGATCGAGGCGCTCGGGCGAGCCAACGTGCTGTGTGCAGACAAGACCGGCACGCTGACCCAGGGCAAGCTCGAGCTGATGCTGGTCGCCGACGCCTCGCACGAAGGCGGCCTCACCGAGCTCGACGAGCGGCTGCAGCTGGTGCTGCGGGCGGCCTTGCGCGCGAGCCCGCAGGAGGGCGGCGAGACGCTGCCGCACGCGACCGATCGGTCGTTGATCGAGGGTGCCCACGCGGCGGGGCTGCATCGCCACCGAGACGTCGAGGGGTTCACGTTGCTGTCCGAGCTGCCCTTCGAGCCGGCGCGGGGCTACCACGCGGTGTTCGGACGGCTCGCAGACAACGGGCAGCCCAAGTGCCTGCTCAGCGTCAAAGGCTCGCCCGAGGCGGTGCTGCCCCGCTGCACGAGCAAGCGCGAGGGCGCCGAGCTGCAGGTGCTCGACGAGGCCGGCCGCACGAGCTTGGTCGAGGCCGCGGTCGCGCTCGCTAGCCGAGGCCTGCGAGTGCTCGCGGTCGCCGAGCGGACGATCCCGGCCCGCGATCACGTCGCCGATCGCCACGTCGTGGAGCTCACCTTCCTGGGCTTCGTCGCCTTCGCTGATCCGGTCCGCGAGTCGGCCAAGCAGGCCCTCGACGCGCTGCGACGGGCCGGCGTCGACGTGGTCATGATCACCGGAGATCACCCGAGCACGGCCACGGCGATCGGTCGCGAGTTGGGCCTGCCAGTCGAGGAGGTGCTGTCCGGGAGCGAGCTGGATCAGCTCGACGACGCCGCGCTCGACCAGCGGATCGCTCGGACCTTCGTGTGCGCTCGGGTCACCCCGGCGCAGAAGGTTCGAATCGTGCAGTCGCTGCAGCGACTCGGTCGGGTCGTGGGCATGACCGGCGATGGGGCCAACGACGCGCCGGCGATCCGCCTGGCCGACGTCGGGATCGCCGTAGGTGAAGGCGCGACGCCGGCCGCCCGCAAGGCAGCGGACATCGTCGTCACCGACAACCGGATCGAGACGATCGTCGACGCCGTGCTCGAGGGTCGAGCGCTGTGGCGATCGGTCCGCGACGCGGTCGCGCTGCTGGTCGGTGGGAATTTCGGCGAGATCGGGTTCACCGTGATCCACGGATTGATCGAGGGCCGCTCGCCGCTCAATGCCCGGCAGCTCCTGCTGGTCAACATGCTCACGGATACCGCCCCGTCCTTGGCGGTCGCGCTGCGAAGGCCGCGTCGGGTCGCGCCGGAGGACCTGCTGCGCGAGGGGCCGGAGGCCTCGCTCGGCAGCGCGCTCACCCGCGACATCGTCTGGCGTGCGGTGGTCACCGGCGGAGCGACGACCGCTGCGTGGCTGGTCGCGCGGGTGACCGGGACGCGCGAGCGGGCGAATACCGTCGCGCTGCTGACCTTGGTGGGCTCGCAGCTCGGACAGACGCTGTTGCTGGGTGGACGTGATCCGATGGTGTTGGCTGCGGCGCTGGGATCGGCCGCGCTCTTGCTCGCGGTGGTCGAGACCCCGGGGATCAGTCAATTCTTCGGGTCGACGCCGCTCGGGCCGATCGGGCTGGGTGAGGCGTTGCTGGCCTCGGCGGCCGCGACGGGGGTAGCGTTGGTCGGACCGCGGGTGATCGATTGGGGGGTGGAGCGGTTGCGAGGATCGGGACAATCGAATTGTCTTCGTCAGCCCGGCTGAATTAATCCCTGTGCTCGCTAAGTCACTTGCCTCATTGAGTCACGTGTCTTAGCATGCCTTTCATGGCACTGGCGCGAAGGGAGTCGCCGACGTCCGCAGGCACGCGGGAGCGACTGATCGCCACAGCCGAGCGGCTCTTCGCCGAGCACGGCATGTCGGTATCGAACCGCCAGGTCGGCGAGGCAGCGGGGCAAAGCAACAATTCGGTCGTCGGTTATCACTTCGGTGCGAAGGCCGATCTCGTGCTCGCGATCGTGCGCAGCCACGCGCCCGACATCGAGCGCCGGCGTACGGAGCTGCTCGCGGCGCTCAGGCCTTCATCGGCCCGTCCAGGCCGAGAGGCTCCCTCGGATCTCGCCGCGTGGCTCGAGGTCGTCGTCCGGCCGCTCACCGACCACCTCGACGCGCTCGGCAATCCGACCTGGTATGCGCGCTTCGTCGCCCAGGCGACCTCGGATCCCGTATTTGGCCCCCTGCTGCACGAGGAGACCCTCGCCGCGCCCTCGATGCGCACGCCCTTCGAGGGCGTCAGCAGGATCCTCCGCGACATGCCAAAGGAGGTCCTCGCGGAGCGCTCGGACATGACGCGGTACATCGTCGTCCACACCTGCGCCGAGCGAGAGCGGGCGCTGCATCTGTCAATCCCCACGCCACGCGCCACGTGGGCCGACGCAGCGAGGGGCATGGTCGATGCGCTCGTCGGGCTCTGGCAAGCGCCCGTTCGCACCACTCGAGCCAAGCACGTACGCAGCACCAAGAAAGCCACATGAGCACGGCATTCGAACCCATGAGCACGCACCAGCGGGAGCAATTCCGCGACGCATACCTGGCATTCCTGCGCAAGCGCGACGGCGTGCCGGACATGAAGGCCCGCACGTTCGACGTCCGCGAGAAATTCTTCGCAGACCTCGAGCGGGATCCGGTCCTGTGGGTCGGCCCACCCCCGGTCGCTCAGCAGGTCTTCGACCGGAATCACGCTCGGACGACGCCCGAGCCGGGTCTCGATGAAGTGACGCTCTGGGCGCTCGCGACGGCCAAGACGAACCGCGCGGAGAAGTTTGGCGTCGACTATTCGCTCGACTACACGCCGCACGCGACGGACGCGGACACCGATCCGCATGCGTACATCCAGATCGAGGAGTGTTATCACACGCGGATCCTTCGCGACGCGCTGCGAACCCTCGGCCTGACGATGGAGATCATGCCGCCGACCTTCACCGTACGTGCCATGGTGCGAAGCATGGTGCGGCTGCCGGACGCGTACGCGAACGTCATCGTGCTCTGCGGCGAGATCTTCGGTGTCGCCGTCTTCTCGCTGCTGCTCGACAAGGCCCGCAGCTTGTTCGCCAGCCAGCCGAGCGCGCTCGCACGCATCGAGGCGCTGTTCGGCCAGATCCTGGTCGACGAGGTCGGCCACGTGCAATTCATACGCAGCACGCTCAGCCCCGCGGGGCTCGAGTGGGCCAAGCGCATCGCCCCGCTCGTCGCCCGGGGAGCCCTACGCGACATCCCGGAGCTCGCCTTGCTGTTTGGCCGCGATGAGGTCATGCGCTGTGTCGCGGCGGCGGACGTCGAGGGCGCGGCCGCGGGCTACCCCGACCGCTTGATCCTGCCGGCCGCGTGATCGCGGGGCCGTCGGGCCCCATCCCCTACACCGAGTCGGGGCGCCTACCGTGACATCCGTCACGAGATGTTCGGGACGAAGATCCGGAAAGTGGACATCCACATGAGCAAATGGCTCACGCACCCAAATTGACATTAACCTTGACCCCCGCCTTGATCGCCCTGATCGCTTGCACTCCATCCGAGAGCCCGAACGACGACGATGTGGGCATGAGCGAGACTGCCGAGACCGATGATGAGACTATCGGCGATGGCGATGGCGATGAATCCACCGATGATTCGACTACCGGTGACGGTGACGGCGACGAAACCACCGGCGATGGCGACGGCGATGAAACTACTGGCGATGGTGACGGCGACGGCGACGAAACCAGTGAGGATTCGACCACGGGCGGCGACTTGCCCTTGCCGGCTGTGCTGGAGCTGAGCTTCTCGCCAGTCAAGCAGTTCGACTTCACGTGGGCGCCCGTCGAGGGGGCCGAATATCATCAACTCCTCGAGCGCGCGGCGCCTGGCGAGGATTTCGTGCAAGTCGGCGACGACATCCTCGAGGGCTCGGTGTCGCTCACCGTGCCGCTCTACGCTCGGGCGACCGCGAGCTACATCTTGCGCTCGTGCAACGAGTTCGGATGCACGGACTCGGAGCCGGTCGACGTGGTCGGTTCACTGGCCGAGGCGGTCGGCTACTTCAAGGCCTCCAACACCGACAGCGACGACTACTTCGGCACCAGCGTGGCCCTGTCGGGCGACGGCAGCACCCTGGCCGTCGGCGCCTCAAAGGAGGACGGCGGCGCGTCGGGCATCGGTGGAGACCAAGCCGACAATTCTGCCAGCGATAGCGGGGCCGTCTACGTGTTCACGCGCGACGCAGCGGGCGAGTGGTCTCAGCAGGCCTACATCAAGGCCTCGAACGCCGAGGCGCTCGACCGGTTCGGTGTGAGCGTGGCGTTGTCGGACGACGGCGACAGCTTGGCCGTCGGTGCGGTTTGGGAGAGGAGCGGCGCGACGGGTGTCGGCGGCAACCAGGCCGACAACTCCGCCGACAACTCCGGGGCCGTCTATGTGTTCACGCGCGACGACCTCGACGCCTGGTCGCAGCAGGCCTACATCAAGGCGTCCAACACCGACGTGTGGGATCTGTTCGGGATCAACGTCGAGCTGTCGGCCAACGGCAACACTCTGGCCGTCACCGCGGGGGGTGAGGACGGCGGTGCGACGGGAATCAACGGCGACCAGACCAACAACGACATGAACGAGTCCGGGGCCGTCTACGTGTTCGTGCGCAACGGAACCGCCTGGTCGCAGCAAGCCTACATCAAGGCGTCCAATACGGACTTTAGCGACGACTTCGGGAGCGGCATGGCGCTATCTGACGATGGCAACACCCTGGCCGTCGGCGCACCTTTCGAAAATAGCCTCGCGACGGGTGTCGGCGGCAATCAAGGCGACAATGGCAACACCGGCGACAGTCCCGGGGCCGCCTACGTGTTCGTGCGCGACGGGAACGAGTGGTCGCAGCAGGCTTATATCAAAGCCTCCAACACCGGCCACTCGGACCAGTTCGGGCTCAACCTCGCGCTCTCGGGCGACGGCAACACCCTGGCGGTCGGAGCCCCCTTCGAAGACAGCAACGCGACCGGTATCGACGGAAACCAGGCCAGCGAAGCCGCCTCCAGTTCCGGAGCCGTCTACGTGTTCGTGCGCGAGGGCGACGCGTGGTCGCAGCAGGCCTACGTGAAGGCCTCGAATCCCAACCAAGGGGACGAGTTCGGGCAAGGCATAGCGCTGTCGGACGACGGCAGCACCTTGGTTGTCGGTGCGCCCTACGAGGACAGCAGCGCGTCGGGCATCGACGGCGAGCAGCTCGACAACTCCACCAAGGGCGCCGGGGCCATCTACACGTACGTGCGCGACGACATCGATGGCTGGTCGCAGCAGGCCTTCGTCAAGGCCTCCAACCCCGATGTGTTCGACGTGTTCGGATCCAACGTGGAGTTGGCCGGTGACGGCAGCACCCTGGCGGTCGGGGTCAGCTGGGAGTCGAGCGGGGCAACCGGCATCGGTGGCGACCAGGCCGACAACTCCACGCTCGATGCTGGGGCCGTCTATCTCTACTGATCGTAGCCGCTCGCCGTGTCGAGCAGCGGCTTCGCCCTGGCACGGCGACGCGCCAAACCGCATCCTCGAGCCCGTCAGGGCCCGACGTGGGTGATCTGCCCGCTCATGACGTCAGCGATCCATTCGGGCACCGACGTGCCATCGACAATCGTGATGTTGTACCCGACCCGCAACACCGTGTGCCCGATCCCGATCACGTAGAAGGTCGAGATCTCCTCCTCGTGCAGAGTTCGAATGCCGATCAGATCCTCGGCGTAGGTCAACGCGGGTACGGGCAGCGGCGTGCCCGCGCAGTTGTCGTGCTGCCCGTTGCCCCAGCCGAAGCCCATGTACGTGCTGATGATCCCGTCAGAGGTGTTCGAGAACAAGCCGAAGCGAACGTCTGGATGGGTAGCGATCACGTGGTCGAGGTACGTGGTCGCGAAGTCCGTGGGATCGCACTCCGGACACTCGGCGAGCACCGTGCCGTCGAGGTTCCACGTCTCGCGAAAGAGCGTCTGCAGGCAGGGGGGGATCACGTCGTTGCTCAGCGGAGGTCCCGAGTCGTCGATGACGGTGAGATCCACCTGGTCGCCGTAGGCGTCCGCCACCTGGGTGGCGTTGAGCGCAGCTCCGAACCCCCCCGCGCTGATGCCGGTCAGGAGCACCTGCTCGGCCGGGAAGCTCGGGACCCACTGCTGGAGATATCGGGTGATGTTGGAGTAGCCGCGGAACTGCCGGATCTGCCCACCGAGCTCCTTCTCGCCGTCCCCAGCGTGGATGTCCCCCGTGCAGTAGGGCACGTAGATCATCGTCCAATCCTTGACCGGATTGGCGTCGTTGCTCCGGCTGAAGATCCCGTCGCTGGGCGGAATGAAGGGAATGCTGAAGGCGGTGAAGTCACAGGTGTCGTTGAAGCACGCTCCGCCGCCCTCGAGATAGATCATCACGTTGGGCGAGTCGGGGTTGTAGCTGACCCCAAACCCGGCGGGCGAGCCGTCCATGCAGCGCGTGTCCGGTACCTCCACGTATGTCCACTCCATTGGCGGCGGCTCCAGCAGCTCGACCAAGGTGCAATCGTCGAGGCAACCATCGAAGGCGTTGTCGTTGCCGTCGTCGCACTCCTCACCGGGGTCCACGTTTCCGTCACCACAAAAGGGCGTCGTGCTCGTGGTTTCGTC
>CBFGLP010000962.1:0-3283 GCA_965649595.1 uncultured Myxococcales bacterium
TTGGCAGGGGGCTTCTTCTTGGCAGCGATACGCTTGACCCTGCCTGCCTTGCTCAGCTCGATTGCGTTCGGGATCAGCCGAAGCAGGCGCGCGCGGAGGTCCGTGTCGAGCAACTGGAGGTCTGCCCCCGCGTCGAGGAGCAGCTTGATCATCGGCTTGCTCCTCTTTTGGATGGCCTGGCCGAGCGGATTGTAGTTGTCGAAGCCTTGGCTGCGTCCCGTGTCGGGATCCGCTCCCGCCGCGAGCAACGACTGCACGGATCGCGTATCACCATTGGACACGGCTAGTAAGAGCGGAGTGATGGTCGGTTTGCGGGGGACCGCCACCGGCTTGTAGCGGGAACCAACCTCGGTCTTCGCCCCCACCTCGAGCGCTCGCTGCAAGAGCTTGTGGCTCTTGTGGTGGAGGATGTTCTGGAGCAGACCCGAACCACGGGTATCGATGTGATTCGGGTCCGCGCCGGCATCGAGCAACGCCTCCACTGCCTCGGTCACGCCATCGCGGGCAGCCTCGGCGATGGCTGTCTCCCCGAGTGGACCGGTGGCGTCGAGATCGGCTCCGCGGGCGATGAGCAGGCGCAGCATCGGGAGCCACGCCTTGTTGCCGGTAGCCACGAACATGACCAGAGGCGCGCCTTTGCTGGCGTAGCGCCTGCTCGAGGACCGACCGCTCCTGGGGATCGCTACGTCGATGCGCGCGCCAGCGTCCAGAGCCCGCTCGGCCGCCGCGACGTCGTTGGCGGTCACGGCTTCGATGAATGCCTTGGTCGCCTTGCTGCTCATGCTCCCAGCGTATGATGCCATCCGCTTCGAGAGTGAGCTCGTGTGAAGCGTCGCTCGAGCGGTGAGAGCGCGGCGACGGTGGGGGCGGCAAAAAAACTGTGACCGCGACCGATGAGCTCGGGTGCGCTCGGGAGTCCAAGCGGCCGAGGTCCCCAAAGGCACAGCTGCGGCTGCGCCCTGGACCGACCAGACCGATCGAAAGCGACAGGAGACACGAACATGGCGAGGACGAGCACCTATCTCAACTTCATGGGCAACACCGAAGAGGCATTCACGTTCTACGCCTCCGTCTTCGGGACCCAGTTCACGGGCCCGATCATGCGTATGGGCGACGTGCCTGCCGGCCCCGGGATGCCGCAGTTGAGCGAGCGGGACAAGCAGATGGTCATGCACGTGGAGCTGCCGATCCTCGGGGGACACATCCTCATGGGCACGGACGCCTTGGAGTCGATGAGTCACGCGCTCACCTTCGGTACGAACGTCAGCATCAACCTCGAGCCCGACACGCGCGAGGAGGCCGAGCGGCTGTTTGCGGGGCTCGCCGAGGGGGGCAAAGTCGGCTTGCCGCTTCAGGACATGTTCTGGGGCGGGTACTTCGGGCACCTGATCGACAAGTTCGGCGTGCAATGGATGCTGAACTGCGCCACGGCCAAGCCCTAGCAGCCGAGCAGCCGCGCGAGACCGCGAGGGCGTAACTCGATACACTCGCGGGCCATGGAGCTCGAGCAACTCGAAGCGCTGGCGCTCGCGTCCGATCGCGAGCAAGCCCTCGCGCAGCTGATCCCCGGCACCGAGGACTACTACTTCCACCGCTGCCTCGAGCACCTCCACCGTGGGGAGCTCGAGGCCACCGAGCCGCTCTTCGTCGCCTGGGTCGAGCGCCACGGCGAGACCGCGCGGGTTCGCGAGCTTCGCGATCGTCGAGCACTGCTCGGCTGGGCGCGTGATCCGAGCGGCACCTGCGGGCACATCCGTCGGCGGCTCGGGGTGACCTTCACGCACCAACGCGAGGTCGAGCACGCGCAGAGCGATCTGCCCACGCGCCTCGACCCGGAGTCGATCAACCGCGCCGTGTTCATGGCCGACGCGCTGCGGCACAAGCAGAACCTCGACGGCTTCGAGGACCGCGCGTTCGAGTGGCTGATCCGCACACCGAACCTCGGTCTAGAGCGCGTGCGCGCGCTGTTGCAGCGCCTGATTCGGCCAGACTACCCGGGGCTCGTCGAGCTGATCTGCCGCGAGCTCGATGACCGCTACTCGAGCGGGTTCGGGAGCTTCGGGATCCACACTCGCCTGACGCTCGCTCAGCTCGACGAGCTCGCGCAGATGCGTCCAGCGTTGCGCGAGAACCCGCGCTTCGTCGAGACCCGGATCGCGCGGCTGTTGCCCGGGCCCAACGTCGCTCTCGACGCTCTCGACGCCCGTGCGGCCCACCTCGCCGCGCTCTGGGCCTACGTCGAAGCGCTCGCGCCGGCCTTCAACAGCCTCAAGGCGCACGTGCTCTACCACCAGCTCGAGCTCGACCGCCGGCGCGGCGTCTACGACCGCGCGAGCTTCGAGCGCTACATCCAGCTCCCACGCAACGCCCAGCACGTATCCGCAGAGCTGCAACGTCGGCACCGCGACTCGCTCGCCCAGCTCGGCCAGGACTTTGTCCTGATCACGGGTTTGGAGACGGTCCGCGACGACACCGAGCTGGTGTTCGACTACCTCAGCCGGCTGTTCGCCGATCCTCGGCTCGACGACCACCGCGGCTACGCGGCCTGGCTCGACGAGGACTACCTGCGCCGGGTGTTCGCGGAGACCAAGATCCTCGCGGGCATCGCTGATCCCGAGCGCTGGTACTCGCTGCTCGACGACCCGGGCTACTACCAGACGCTCAAGGATCGGGTCGACATCACGCTCGCGCCGCAAAACCCCCGCCGCTGGGGCGTGGACCAGCCGGTCGAGCTGCTCGTCGATTTGAACAACGTCTCGACGCTGGTTGTGAAGGTGTTCGAGATCAACACGCTCGCGTACTTCCTCGCCCACGGACGCGAGGTCGACGGGTCGGTCGATCTCGACGGGCTCGTCGCCAACGACGAGCGCGTGCTCGAGCTCGACGCCCCGGCGCTGCGCCGGGTTCGACACACGCTGCGCTTCGACGCGCTCACGCGGCCCGGGACCTTCGTGATCGAGCTGATCGGCAAGGGCAAGAGCAGCCGCGCGGTGATTCGCAAGGGGGCGCTCGACTACGTGCAGCGCTACACCGCGGCAGGCCACGCGTTGACGATCCTCGACGAAGCCGGGCAGCCGGTGCCCGAGGCCAGCGCTTGGTTCGGCGGCCGCGAGTTTCGCCCCGACGAGCGCGGCGAGGTGCGGATCCCCTACGGTGCGGCCGCGCAGGCGCGGATGCTGCTGCGGGCCGGCTCGCTGGCCTCGGTGGTCCCGGTCGAGATCGCGGCCGAGCGCTACGAGTTCGCGGCCGGCATCCACGTCGAGCGCGAGCAGCTGATCGCCGG
>CBFGLP010000963.1:0-5596 GCA_965649595.1 uncultured Myxococcales bacterium
TGGTCGCCCGCGACGTCGCGCGGCTGCGGGCCGAGCAGGCGCCCGATCTGTTGGTCGCCGCGCTGGCCTCGTCGCAGCCGGAGATCCGCTATGTCGCCGCGCGAGCGCTCGAGGAGCGGACGGCCGGCGACACCTTGCTCGCGTTCGCGACCGAGCTCGTGGGTCCGCCCAAGCCCGACAAGGCCGCGGACATGAAGAAGTGGCCCGAGGAGGCCGAGCGCGCCGCTCGGCTGCGGGTGATCGTCGACGCGCTCGCCAGCGACGATCCCTCGCTGCGCTACGCCGCCGCCCGAGTGCTGTCCCTGCGCTCACTGGCGCAGGCGTTCTGGCGCGAGGCAGCTCGGCTCAAGGGCCCCAAAGCCGAAGGCGAGAGCCCGATCCCGCAGACCAACTGGGAGGACGGCGAGCAGAGCCAGGGGCGGCGGACTGGTTGGATCCGTCGGCTGATCGGCACCGCGCGCGGCCTCGCAGCGTCGGTCAAGCCGGAGCTGCGCCCGGCGATCCGTCCGACCGACAACGTCCGCGAGCTGCGTCCGCGGATCGACGGCGAGGCGCCGCTGCCCGACCTGTCCGAGATCCGTCGCTTGGTGTTCGGCACCTACGCGGGCTTGGTCCGGCAGGCGCCCGTTCCGGGTGCGGCGGATGAGACCCATCGGGTCCGCCGCGACTCGATCGAGCGCCTCGGTGGCCTCGCAAACGCGCCGGAGATCGGCCGCGACTCGCTGCTGCCGGTGCTTCGCCGAGCGCTGAGCGACCCCAACCACCTGGTCCGTCGCGCCGCGGTCACGGCCTTGCGTGGGCTCTACCCCGAAGGCGCAGTCGAGCCGCTCGGCCTCGCGCTGCAGTCGTCGGCGGCGGACGTCGGCAGGGCGGCGATCGAGGAGCTCGTTCAGATCGCCCTCGGCGGGCGCACGCCCGAGCTGCGGGCCGCGGCCCGGGAGATGGCGCTGCAGGGCGTCGACGCACCCAACGCCGAGGTCCGCTCGCACGCGCTCTTGCAGATCCAAAAGCTGTTCGAGTCCGACAGCCTCGAGCCATGGTTCGTCGCGCTCGACAGCACCTACGCCGACCTGCGCCTCTCGGTCGTCGATCGCCTGGTCGACGCCCGCGACGAGCGGGTCACCGGCGCGCTGCTGCGAGCGATGGAGAGCGACCACGAGGATCTCCGGCTCAAGGCCGCCTCGGCGCTCGCTCGTCGTGGTGACCTGCGCACGGTCGACGTGCTGACCGCGTTCTTGCGCGCCGAGGATCAGCGGATCGCCACGCGTGCGGTCGAGGCGTTCGTCTCGCTCGCGCTCGCCAAGCGGGCCGAGCAGCCTGGCGGCGAAGCCAAGCCGATCCCGGCCAACCGCAAGGCCGCCGCCGAAGCGATCGCCGCTCGGCTCGACGACGATCCCGATCGCACCGCCGATCGCAACGCGCTGATCGGCGCGCTGCGTCGCGTCGCCGCTCCCGAGGGCGCGCCGGTGCTGCTCCGCTTCGTCGCCGAGGACGACGCCAACCTGCGCGTGCGTGCCTTCGAGGCCTTGCAGGCGATCGCGCTCGACGAGACGCGGCCGGCTCAAAAGCTCGCCAACGGCCAGACCCGCGCTCGCTACGACGAGGCGCTGCTGCTCGCGTGGCTCGAGCAGATCGCCAGCGGCTCGGACGTCGGCCTGCGCGAGCGGACCGCTCGTCTGCTGCGTGACGTCGACAGCCCCGAGGCCGAGGTCTTGCTCGGGCGCCTGCTCGAGGATCGCGAAGAGCCCGTCCGCGTCGCCGCCTGCGAGGTGCTCGCGTTTCGGGCCGAGTGGGTCGAGGGGGCCTCGCTCGCTCCGCTCGCCGCGGTGCTCAAGGTTGGCCGGCGCGAGCTGGTGCTCCCGGCCGCCGAGGGCCTGGCTCACCGTGGCCAGCGCGAGGCCTTCCAGCCGCTCGTGCTGGTGTTCAAGGCCGGCAACGATCAAGAGCGTCGTCGGGCCGTGCTCGCGCTCGGCATCCTCGGTGATCGTCGCGCGCTCGAGGAGCTCGAGCCGCTGCTCGACCCCGAGGCCGAGCTGCCCGACGAGGACAAGGCCCTCGCCCCGCAGGCCGTCGAGGCCCTCGGGGCGATGCTCGGCAAGCTGGATGATCCCGACGAGCGCGAGCGCATCCGGACGATCGTCGAGCGCTCGGCTCAGCAAGGCGACCACAACCTGCGGATCGGAGCCCTGATCGGCCTGCGCCGCGCCGCCGACGATCGCAGCCGCGCGCTGCTGGAGAAGCTCGCCCGCGAGCGGCTCGAGCCCGAGGCGATCCGCATGCAGGCCGTGTGGGAGCTGGGCGAGCTCGGTCGCGCCGCGTCCGAGGGGGTGCTCGCCGAGCTGCTGACCGACAACAACGGCAACCTGCGTACGCGGGCCCTCGCCGCGCTCGAGCGGCTGTTCCCGACCGAGCGCACCCGCACGGCCCTGCTCGCGCTGCGCAGCGAGCATGTCGACATCAGCGGGCCGGCGGCAGGTTTCTTGGCCACGCACGGCGACCCGGAGATCCTCGTCGCGCGCATGGGCGAGATCGCCGACGACTCCGTCCGCCAGCGGCTGCGTCGGGGTCTGATCCGCCGCAGCCAGTGCCCCGACTCGCTCGCTCAGCTCCTGCAAGGTCCGCAAGCGGCCGCCCGTGCCGACGCGGCGTGGATCGCTGGCGCGGCTGGGGAGTCGATCCGCGAGCGGCTCGGTGCCGCCGTGGTCCAGGCCGTCCGGCTCTCGGCCCAGCAGTGGCGCGAGGTGGCCCAGCGCGGCGGCGTGCGGCCCTCGATCACCGATCAGCGCCTGCGCGACGACGCCGAGCGAGCCTGGCGGGCTAGCCTGTGGGCGGCTCGCACGATCGGCGTCGACATCGTGGCGCAAGCCCGCGAGGTGCTCGGCACCAACGAGCCCGAGGAGCCGATCGTGGTCCTGCGCGAGGCCCTGCGCTACCTCGGTCGTCGCGGTGACGCGAGCGACGTCGCCCGGCTCGAGCCGCTGCTCAGCCATAGCGACGCTTCGATCCGCAGCGCCGCTGGTGCAGCCGTGTCCGCGCTCGCGGCCGATCGCTCGGCCGACCTGCTCGATCGCCTGAGCGTCGCCGACCAGGTCGCCGTCGCTCCGCTGGTCAGCGCCGCGGTCCGGGCCGGCAAGGGGCAGACCCTGCTCGAGACCGCCGAGCGTCGGCGGCTCGGCTTGCCGGTCCTGCTCGGCGACGCCCGCTTCGACGCCTTGACGGCGGTCGCCGAGTCGGCCGGCAAGGATCAGGCGCGCTTGGTAGCGATCGCCTCGCTCGGTCGCCTCGGCACCACGCGGGCGACCGCCGTGCTGCAAGGCCTGCTCGATCGGCAGGGCGAGCCCGAGGCCGTCCGCAAGGCCGCCTTCAAGGCCCTCCGCCGCGCTCAGCGTGGCAAGACCACCACCGCCAGCGCGAGCCAGAGCGCATGACCCTTTCCCACGAGGACCTCCGATGACCACGCCCGCCGACGTCACCGCGGTCAAGCTGCGCTACGCCGCAGCCAGCGATCCCGTCACCGACGACACGAGCTTTCGGCTGCACCTGCCGACCGACGCGGTCCGTGACGCATCGGTCCGCGCCGAGCTGCTGCGTCCGGCGGTCGTCCGCGACGCGCTGCTGACCGTCGCCGACGTGCTCGCCTCGGACCTGCGCTTCAAGGCCCGCGATCGCGCCGACTACCTCGCCTACCTGATCGCTCAGGGCAAGCGGGTCAGCAACGAGGTCTGGATCGCGCAAAAGCAGTACCTCGACGAGAAGTACGGGGTCGCGGCCAAGACCGAGAGCCCGCTCGATCCGGTCGCCACGCTCGACGAGCTCGGTGTCTCGCTCGAGGTGTTCTCTGCCGACGAGTCGGCCTATGCCCGGCTGTTCCTGAAGAACGGCGAGGCGATCCGCTCCGCCGACCTGCACGGTGGCACGACCTACCTCGCGATCGACGACAAGCTGATCCGCGGCCTCGGCCAGATCCGCTCGTACCGAGCGTCCTCGCTGGAGCTCGGCCCCGGTGTCGCCGAGCCCGGTAGTGAGGGCGTCCGCGAGCGCGACATCGCGGTCCCGCTCCGCTGGCTGCGTGCGTTCGGCCAGGTCCAAGCCGCGACCACGCTGCCCGCCCGCGAGTTCACGCTCGCGCCGATCGACCTCTACAACGTCCTGCTGACCCTGCGCATGCGCAAGGCCAAGACGTCTCCCCGGGCGCTCCGCTACGAGCTGGTCCCGGGCGAGACGCCGCGGATCGTGCTCGAGCCGTGGGACCTCGTCATCCAGGGCACCGGCCCCGTCTACACCGGGGCGACCCCCGTCGTCGTCCGCACCTGGGGTCGCGCTCGCCTGAGCGTGCTCGCGCGGCTGCTCCCGCACACGCGCAGCGTCAAGGTCCGCCTGGTCGGCGCCGGCTTGCCTGCCTACTACGTGCTCGATCTCGGCGGCGCCGAGCTGACCCTCGCGCTGTCCGGCTGGACCGACAGCGGCTGGGCCGGCATCTCGACCTTCGACCTGCTCGTCGCCGGTGACGTCGAGGACGGCTTGGCCAACAAGATCGCCGACGACCTGGCCGCGAACCCGGCCGGGCGCACCCTCGACGAGCTCGCCGCCGCGACCAAGACCGACCGCCAGCGCGCCCGTCAGGTGATCCTCCACCACATGCAGCGCGGCACGGTCGTGCACGACCTCGCCAGCGATCGCTACCTCGCCCGCTCGCTGCTCGCCGTCCCGCCGCCCGCCGAGGCGCTGCGCTATCGCGACGAGCGCGAGGAGCAAGCCCACCGCCTGCTCGCCACGCCCAAGGCCGTGCGCCTGACCAAGGTCCACGATCTCGGCGGCGAAGGAACTCGGATCGAGGGCGAGGTCGAGGATCCCCAGGCCCACCGGACCTACCGCAGCTCGTTCACGATCGACCGCGAGGGCCGGACGATCGACGCGACCTGCACGAGCCCGCAGTTCCGTCGCTCGGGCCTGCGCGAGGGACCGACGGTCCCGATGATCGCCCTGCGCCTGCTCTTCACTCGCGAGCAAGCCGCGCTCGAGCGCGCGCGCGAGACCGAGGAGGGCCGCAAGCTGATCCGCGCCGAGACCCGCACGCTGATCCGCCGGCAAGCGGCCAACGCCGGCTCGATCACCTATCGGCTCTCGCTCGACGATCGCGAGGTCGTGATCCGCTGGGGCTCGCACCCCGAGCGCATGCGGATGAATCGCTTGCGCTTCGCCGACAGCGACGCGGCCCGAGACGAGTATTTTGGTCGTCTCGCCGCGCTCGGAGCCAAGGGCTTCATCGATGCCAGCGCAGCCGAAATGGTCTGAGGGCATCTTCGAGAATTTCTAACGGAGACTCGCGCCTCTTCGATTGACAGAAAGGAGCAAGGCATTTAGCGTCGACACCGAAGCAAAAAATCAGGACAGCTGAGGGCGGAGGAGCCGGGATCGTTAGCCGTGCTCCTGAGTCGGTACCCACCGGGTACCGAGTTGGGCACAGGACGGCGCAGCGCCGTCCGGGCACAATCTTCCGTCACTCTCCACAAGGTAGGCTGTTCGTGGTTTGTCTGGCGCGTAGAGGGTCCCGAGGGCCCTCGTGGCTGGGCCAACCACGCAACCGCGGTTCACG
>CBFGLP010000964.1:0-2084 GCA_965649595.1 uncultured Myxococcales bacterium
CGGCCAAGGGCCTCGAGTTCCCGGTCGTCGTCGTGCCCGAGCTGGGCGCCGAGCCGCGCGGGCAAGAGGGCCCGGTCGTGTTCGAGCGCTCGCTCGGGCTCGCCGTCGTCAGCCCCGATCTCGTCGGCCGTCGTCGCCCGAGCCCGCACGCCAAGGAGGTGATCGAGCGGCTCGAGCAGCGGCGCGACGCCGAGAGCCGACGGCTCTTCTATGTCGCGGCTACCCGCGCCCGCGACCTGTTGATCTTGCTCGGTGAGGCGCCGCAGACCGGCAAAGGTGCGACCGGCGAAGGCAACTGGCGGCGCATGCTCGACACGGTCCTGCCCGATCTCGAGGAGCTGGTCGAGATCGTCGACTACGGTCCGGTCGTCTCGCTCGAGGGCAAGCCGATAGAGGACTGCGGCATGGCGTGGTTGCTCGAGCGCGTGGCCGAGGTCCGCCGCGAGGCGACTCGGCGCCCGCTCGAGGCCGATGCCGCCGAGGCGCCCGAGCCCGACACCGAGCCCTTCGGCCCGGACGGGCCGACTAAGCCCTTCACCGAGCTCCCGGAGCCCGGGCCCGAGCCGAGCACCAAGCAGGTCGTTCGTGACACCCCCGCGGAGCTGCACCGTGCCCTGACCCGCAGCGAGCCCTTGCATCTGCGCGACTGCGAGCTCGAGCTCTCGCTCGCTGGTCTGTCCGAGTTCGACAAGTGCCCGCGTCGCTACTTGCTCTCGCATCTGGTCGGCATCGACACCCCGTCGACCGAAGAGCGCGCGGCGATTCGAGGCCTGCAATTGCTGCCCTGGGTCCCGCGTCGCCGCGACGAAGATGAGCCCGGCGATCACCAGCCGCCGAGCCTCGCTGAAGCACGCGCACGGGGCCGCTTCGTCCACTACCTGCTCGGCCGCATCGACCTCGACCGGCTCGGGCGCGATCCCGTCCGCACGTTGCAAGGCTTCGCCGAGCAGGACCACATCCCCGAGTCGCTCTGGCTCGAGGTCCGCGACGACCTGCTGCGCATGAGCCAGCGCCCGTGGATGCAGGAGTTGATCGCGGCGCACCGCCAGGATCCCCGCCGCGTGATGCGTTCATTGCCCTTCGCGCTCGAGCTTCCGGGCGAGCACGATCAATCCGAGCTCGCCGAGGCCAGCGCTCGCGCCAAGGCCAGCGCGCGCGCGCAGCTCGATCTCTTCGCGCCGCTGCAACGCGACGAGGCTCCCCCTCCCGAGGGACGGGTGCTCGTGCGGGGGCGGATCGACCTCGTGTGGATCGACGACCGCGGCCGCCTCGTGCTCGTCGACTGGCAGTATGGCCGCGCGCCTGCCGAGCGCGGCGCGATCCTCGACCCCGAGCAGATCGCTGGCTTTCGCCGGCTCACGCAGGCGTGGGCGCTGCGCAAGCTGTGGGGCGAGCAGATACCGATCTTCGCGGGGGCCGTGTTCCTGCGCGAACAGGAGGCGGATCCGGGCCTCGTCGATCTCGAGCCCTCGGTGCTGGTCGCGTTCGAGCAGCGCCTACGCAAGTCGGCAGCACGGCTGCTGCGGATCGAGCTAGGTGAGCGGGCCGATGATTGGGCGGAGCCTTGGCCGCGGCTCGAGCGAATCGAGCAGTGCGGGGACTGCTTGCACGTCGGGCGGTGCTGGAAGGGGCAATATGAGGGCGACAACGAGTCGCCGGTGCTGGCGAGCGAGGAATTGCCGCCAGCCGAGGTGCCGACGGACAGGCGTTGAGGCACAGTTCTTCGATTCAGATATTGTTACGCGCCAAGCAATCCACGAGCTCGTCGCCGTGGGCTACTTGGTTGGCGCGGGCGGCCAGCCGCTCGAGTATGCCGAGGTCGTGACACTCGGTCAGCGCGGCCCTCAGTTGGTCGGAGATTTCGACGCCCCGAGCACGGAGCATCGTGAGGAGGGCGAGGACCATGCCCTCGGCGCGCCCTGCCTCGCGCCCCTTGGCTTCGCCCTCGGCGCGCCCCTTGGCGACGCCCTCTTCACGCCCGACGCTGACGCCGTGCTTGTAGAAGTAGCTGTCGTACTCGATCTCTCCCATTTCGTATTCGCGTTGCATCTTGTCCATCACTGCCTTGGCGACGTCCTCGTGAA
>CBFGLP010000965.1:0-3508 GCA_965649595.1 uncultured Myxococcales bacterium
CCGGGTTCTTGAACCAGCTGATCGCCCCCGCGTAGTAGCCCTGCATGGTGTGGACCACCACGTAGTCGTAGGAGATCATCCCGCCGACCGAGTGGTTGCTCGGATCCGCAGGGTCGAAGGTGATCGCGAGCGGGTACTCGGCCGGAGCGAACATCGGCAGCGGCGCGAAGTCGGGCAGCTGCCCAGGCTCGTGCGCCCCCATCTGCTGGTACTCGGCCGGCCGCGCGTGCGTGTCCTCGGGCTCGACCGGCGGAGCGATCGTCACGGGATCGTGCGCCGACACGACGCTGGCGACGAGCACGACCGGAACGCTGACCACGGGCAGGAGACGCTTCGCTCGCATCGTATGGGCTTAAATCATGTGCCTGAATGTATGGCAACACCTATTTGATCCTACATGTGCGATGCCGCGCGCCGGCGTGTGATTCCAGTGTTGAGGCGCACGGAAATCAATTATCGCACCCGATAGCGTCGCATGTATTGCCGCATCAGGAAGCGCCGAAACCAAGTATTGATGCGATGCGTCGGCACCACGATTGGCCCATAGACGAGGAGCGAGCACGCGCCCGCGCTCACCCCGTGGGGGAAGTCGGTCCACAGCGGATGCCTTCGAAGCCGGCTCTCGTCAGCGACTGACTGCTCGCCGTCGAGCGTCGCCACCACGTTTCGCGCCAGGGTCTTGGCCGCGAAGATCGCCTCGATCGCCCGCTGCATGTTCGGCCACGCGAGCGCGGAGGGATCGCTCGGATCGTCATAGATCCGCGCCACGTCGCCAGCCGCGAACACCCCCGGTGCGTCCACACAGCGAAGGTAGGGATCGACGCGCAACCAACCCAGCACGTCTCGCTGCAACCCGAGCTGCTCGATCACCCCCGGCGGCTGCAACCCGCCCGCCCAAAAGCCGAGCTCACACGCGAAGGTCCGCTCCTCGCCGTCGACCCTGCGCACGCGCGCGTGCCCGTCGACGATCTCGCTCAGCCGCGCCTCGAGCAGCACCTCGACCCCTTGTCGGCGCAGGCCCGCGAGCGCCTTGCGACCCGCTCGCTCGGTCAGCCCAGGCAACAAGCGCGAGCCCGAGTGGACCATCACCACCTTGGGCGCTGCCCACCCCTTCGGTCGCTTGCGGCTCAGGTAGGCGAGCTCGCCCGCGATCTCGACCCCCGTGATGCCACCGCCGACCACGAGCACCGTCGGCGCCACGCCGCGCCCGTCCCTGCCCCCGAGCAGCTGCTCGAGCGCGCGATGGGCATGATCGAGATCGACCTCGCTCTTGTAGCCGAGCAGCCGCTCGGCGCCGGGCAGCAGCGTGGGAGCTCGCAGCTCCGAGCCGAGCGCGACCACGATCGCTCGCGCTTGGTAGGCGCGCTCGCCCGCGAGCGTGACCGTGCGCGTGCTCGGATCCATGCCGACGATCTCGCCCTGAATCCAGCTCGTGCTCGCCAAGCTCTCGATGTAGCGCGCGGTCGGCAGGATGGTCCTCGACTCGACCATCGGCATTCGCTCGCACGCGAGCTCGTGACCGAGCGGAATGTAGGGATGCACCGACTGGCGATCGATCACCCGGACCGAGAGCGCCCGCCCCCTCGCGTCGAGCCGCAGACGCCGGACCAGCTCGATGCCCAAGAAGCTGCCGCCGAGCACCAAGATGTCGGACTTAGTTACCGAAGACATGCACCTTCTCGCGCACGTGCGCGGGGAAGCGCTCGCGTACGACCTTCTCGGCGAAGTGCTTGGAGTGCCGCAAGCTGCGATGGACCAGCACCAGCGCCTCGCCCTCGAATGCGTCGACGTGCTCGATCCATTCGTCGACGTGCGTGTGCCCCCAGTTGCGCGTGACCTCCACGTCGCGGCGATCGTCCCAAGACGTGCACTCGTGGACGAGCACCTTGCACTGGCGTACCACCTCGTGCTCGAGGAAGAAGTCGATCTTCGTATCCCCTGTCACGCAGATCAGTGGCGTAACCACCTCATGGGTTATCTGGACCCCGCGCTCGCGGAGCGACTGCAGCTCCTCGGCGGGGCGTCCCTCGTACTCCGCGTTCAGACGCTGCGAATGGCGCTGGACGACCCAACCCAGGCTCGGCACGCGATGGTGGGTGCGCAAAGGGAGCGCCGACAGCCCGCGACCGAGCGGGATCGCCTGCCCCGGAACCGAGGGCACGAGCTCGTACTTCAGATCGAAGCCTTCGATCTCGCTCCACGCCGCCATGATTCGATGGAGGGCGTCGACGATCTCCGCCGGCACGTGGAGCACGGGGGGTGGCAACTTCATCATGCCCCGCTGCGACACGTAGTAGTGGAGACCCGCGAGATGGTCGGCGTGCCCATGCGAGACCAACACGCGCTGAAAGCTCAGCGCCGCTGGCGGGCACATGCCGATGTCGAACATCAGCCGCAATTCGGGCACGCGCAGGTTGGTCTCCGACCCCCCTTCGGCGATGCCGACGACGCGCAGGCCCGACACCTGCAAGTGATCTTCGCGGGGGCGTGGCAAACCGGCCGCTTTGTAGCAGAGGGGTTGGATGCCGCCAACGCAGCTCAATTGACCCTCGGGACAGGCTGCCCGCGTATTGACCGCAGCGGGTCCGAGCGTGGGCTGGCTTGCGCCGACGCACTATTGTGCAAAAAACTCGAAGAAAGCCGTGACTGGTTCGGTCTGTCTCGGCAACAAAGGACGAGAACGCTGCTGCTCTGATCGCACACGGACGCGCACCGAGCAGAGGACGGCGCTGGTGTAGGGACACGTTTTCGCGCCTCCACTCGTTCCGGACGACCACTGCGTCACCACCGACCACGCGCACCGCGAGCTCATCTGGGGGAGTTCGCGGTGCGCGACCTATTTTTTTCGCCAGAGGTCGGGCTTTCAGCCCATCAGGCGCGGGCGCCTGACGAAGTTTACTGCGCACCGTGCTCGTTCACGCATGATGCGGCGTTTTGCCACGGTGACGCTGATCGGGCTTCTTTCGCGGTCTTCACGGCCGCGTCTCTTTCTGCGCCCCCCGCTGGTAGCTGCTCTGGTTCTCGTTCTGGGCGTCGATATCCCGCTCCTGCTGCCGCTCGGATCGCTCCTGCCGGTCGAGCTCCCGCTGCTTGTCGGATTGATCGGCAGCGCCCCAGAACACGGCGAACGCGATCACGATGAAGACCACGGCGATGGCGACGAGGCCGATGATGATTCCGGTGCTGCGATCTTTGGCCATGAGCGGTGCCCTGGATCGAGGCTATCGGGTGGATCGGAGGCAGCAAGCGGGCGGCAGCTTGGTAAGCGCATATCGAATCGTGCCTTCGTGGGGGTGGCGGCGCAAAACGATAGTGCTCACCCGTGCTCGAGTCGTCGACTGCGCCGAAACCTACGGACACCCGACCACAGTCATGCTTTTCGGCGCGCGTCGTCGTAGGCTTTTTGTAGGTAGTTGGTCAGCCGCTCGACGTCCTGGCGCGTGTTCTGGATCTGGTTCCACGCTCGAACGTCATCCGGAGCTAGCTTCCACTTGCCCGAATGCCACGC
>CBFGLP010000966.1:0-2047 GCA_965649595.1 uncultured Myxococcales bacterium
TGGCCCCGGCCTCGCTCAGCTCAGCCTCGCGCTCGCGCTGGCGCCTCGCGTCCACGACCAAGAGCTCGCTCTCGGCCTCGGTCGCCTCGGCCGAGCGCAGGGCCGCCCGCGCGCCATCGAGCTCGGCCTCGACGATCGGCGCATCGACCTCGACCAGGCGCGCCCCGTCCTCGACCCAGTCGCCGAGCGCCAGGTCGACCTCGCCCAGCTTGCCCTCGACCTCGCTGGCGAGATCCACGGCCTCGCGCGCCATCACGACGCCGACCCAGCCCGGGCCGGCCTCGCGCTCCTCGGGCTCGAGCTTTACTCGGGCGCTCGGCTGGACAGTTGCTGTCTCCCGCTCCGCCTCGATCACCGAGGCTGCTTGGGCCGTGCAGCCCGTGGACAGGGCGAGCACCAGCAGGATCACGCTGCGAGCGTTCATGACTGCGCCTCCACGAGCTCGAAGTAGAGCCCACACCGCTCGATCAGCTCCGCGTGCGTGCCTCGCTCGACGATCCGGCCGCCGTCGATCACCAAGATCAGATCGGCGTTGACGATCGTGCTCAAGCGATGCGCGATCAGGATCCGCGTGCAAGCCAGCGCGGCGAGGTTGTCCATGATCTGCTTCTCGGCCTTGGTATCGAGCGCGCTGGTGGCCTCGTCCAAGAGCAGGATCGCCGGCCGTCCGAGCAGCGCGCGGGCCAGCGCGAGCCGCTGCCGCTCGCCGCCCGAGAACGCGTCACCGTCCTCGCCGACTAACGTCTCGTAGCCCATCGGCATGCGCTGGATCGCGTCGTCGATGCACGCGAGCCGGGCGGCCTCGCGGATCGCCGCGAGGTCGGCCCCCGGGTGCCCGAGCGCGATGTTGTTGCGGACCGAGCCACCGAAGAGGTGGGGCTTTTGCATGACGATCCCGATCTGCCGCCGCAGCGCGCCAGCGTCGAGATCGGCGAGCTCATGCCCGTCGTAGCGGATGCTGCCGACGTGCGGTGTATAGAGTCCGAGCATCAGCTTGGCGAGCGTCGACTTGCCCGAGCCCGAGCGTCCGACGATCGCCACGCAAGCGCCGGCCGGGACGTCGACGTCGATGTCCTGCAGCACCGTCGGACCCGAGCGGCCGTAGCCAAACCCGACGCTGGACAGTCGAATCGCCCCGCGCAGCCGCGGCGTCCGACCCGGCGCCTCACGTCGCCGCTCGGGCTCGGCCCGCAGCACGTCATCGATCCGCTCGACGTAGCCGCGCAGCACCTGCAGCTGCAGGGCGCTCTCGACCAGCGAATCGAGCGGGGCGAGGAAGCTGCTCGCGAGCGCGGCCAGGGCCAGCATCGTGCCGAGCCCGAGCGCGTCGTCCATGACCAGCAGCGCCCCGAGGGCGAGCACCAGCAAGGGCGCGAGCGCGCGGAAGGCCCCGCGCAGCGCGTCGACCAGCACGCTCAGGCGCCCCCGCTCGAGCGAGACGTTGACCTCATCGACGAACAGGTTGGACCAGCGCTCGACCGCCGCGCGCTCCGAGCCTTGCGCCTTGAGCGTCTCGATGCCGCTGATCATCTGGACGAGGTAGCCCTGCGCCCGCGCCCGCGCCTCGAGCTCCTGCGCCGCCAGCTCGCGATAGGCCTTGCGGCTGAAGCCGAAGATTGCGAGCTGCACTAGCCCGAGCGCGAGCACCAAGAGACCCAACGCGAGGCTCGAGATCGAGATGATCGCCAGGTAGACGAGCAAGAAGGGCCCGTCGAGCAAGGCCGCGAGCGTGCTGGTGGTGGTCAGCTCGCGGATCATTGCGTGGCTGTTGATCCGCAGCATCAGGTCACCTGCCGAGCGACGCTGAAAGAACATGTAGGGCAGCGAGATCAGGTGAGCGAGGAAGCCGAGGCTCATGTCGAGATCGAGGCGGCCACGCAGGTGCAAGAGCAGGTGCCCGCGCAGGAGCGCCGACACGAGCTGAAAGGCGACCATGATCGCCAGCCCACCTCCGACCGCGAGCAACAGCTCCCGGTCGCCGTGCGGAACTACCCGATCGACCACGAAGCCGGTCAGCATCGGCAGCGCGAGCGCGAACAGCCGCAAC
>CBFGLP010000967.1:0-4357 GCA_965649595.1 uncultured Myxococcales bacterium
CGACATGGTCGGGCGCACCGTGATCTACGAGGACATCACTACCCCCGTGGACCTGTTCACCACCACCTACATCCCCGATAGCGAGTCCAGCGACGACTTCGGTCGCGCGCTGTGCATCGGTGATTTCGACGGCGACGGCGATGGTGACCTGGTCGTAGGCGTTCCCCTGGAAGACGACGATTCTGGCGGTATCATCCACTTCCCCAACAACGATAACAACTCGTTCACCTACGTGATGCCGATCCAGCAGTCGTACCAAAAGCGCCTCTGGTAGGTGCTCCGCTGAGCCGTGCGAGGGGCATGCCGTAAAGGCGTGCCCCTCGTCTCGTCCGGAGCGTAGTCCGCTACTTCGCGCGGCTGGGCGAACTCGAGTTCGCGTGGCTCGTGAGGCATTGCAGCACCCCTTCGGGCAGGCGGAGCGGCCAGGAGATGTTGGAGCGCCGGAGCAGATCCGCGTCCGAAGGACGAGCCGGCTTTACCTCGATCTCCGCCGCATGCCCGTAAGCTCCGCTCATTGTCGGACGGGCCGAGTACGTCGGTACGACGCGCAGGTCGTCACTCGCGGTGAACACCCTCCCGCCAATGCTCAGCAAGAGCAGGTCCGTCGCACCGATGAGCCCGACGACTCGGTACATCGGACAGAACCTGAACTGGTCCGTCCCTTGCGTCGCAGAGATCTCTTGGACCTCGTAGAGGTTCGAGACCGCGCTGTCGTTGATTGTGGACAGCTGTGCTGGCCAGGGTCCGGTCGCCCCGATCGGTTCGAACGTGCGGTTGCGGACGAAGGCATGATTACGCTGGAACTCGGCCACCGAATTGGCGGCATCCACCCCACCGCAGAACTGCATGATATCGGCGCGGCTGAAGTTGTGCGCGGCCACGTAAAAGCCGATCAAATTCGAGGGCAGATCCTCCTGTGCAAACGACGACTCGCCGATCACATCCGTCCAAGCCTGCTGTGTCTCGAAGACGATCGACAGCGTCTTGAAGATGCCGAGCGCGACTGCCAGGACCTCCGTTGCGGACAGAGCCCGGAGCAGCCGCACGCGCAAGGTCGCCGACGACAACACCACACCAAATCCCCCCGAGCGCATTGTTGGTGTGGTCAATCGTCCGGTCGTTGCCGTAGCCCCCGAGCCGGCGCTCGCTAATGCGTCTGAGGCCGCCTGTACTCGCTGGATTAGCGCCCTGGCCAAGCCTGGTGATGCGTGGTCCCAATCGATCCACCCGCAGTTCGATGAAAAGGTGTACCGCCCGTCCCGTGCTCCGCTCTCCGTAGGTACCCTGGCCAGCTCGCCATATCCACCCGACGTCTGCTGCATCACGTGCGCGAGCTCGTGTGCGATCAGCCTCCGCCCGCCGTCCGTCGATGGCGAAAACTCCCCCGGAGCAAACACCACGTTCGACCCCACTGTGTACGCGCGCGCTCCGATTGCCTGCGCCGACGCACCCGCGTGCTCCCCCGTGTGGACACGTACGTCGCCGAGGTCGCGTCCAAGGCGAGACTCGAAGAACGCTCGTGTCGACCCATCGAGGCCGACCCCGGAACCTCGCAACACCTCGTGCACAATCGGAGGTGCTGCCGTACGCCAGGGCCCTGGCACCGCTGTCGACGACCGAAACACAGACGCGGGCGAGCTCTTCCCGGAGCCACATGTCGCACACCCCGACTTACCACCACAATGACATGTCGGCGATCGCATCACCTGCTCCGCTACCGCGTCCGCCTCTCGCTCGTGCGCGTCGTTCGGCTCGCTCACCCACGACTTGGCTCGTACCCCGAGCATGCGCTGGAGCGTCCACGCGGACCTGACCCTGTCCGCTCCGTCTTGGCGCTTCGCATCGATTGATAACCGGGCAAAGTCGTGCCCGAAGCGGGGCACATCGAACCTGTCAGCCATGACCAGCTCAGCGCTCCGATTGGCCTCGTGCTGGTGAGCCCGAGGGGGCTGATGACTGACCGAGTCGATTTCATGACGCTGCGCGGGCAAACGTATGGGCGCTAGAGGTGCGGACCTCGCCGTCGTGCGGGCCTCTGCGTTGCCGCTACCCAAGACCTTCGCAGCGAAGCTCATGCGATCAATCCAGCAAAATCTCATCGCCACGTCAAGCGCGCAGTGGTTTCGTTGGCTCGCTATTGGAGGTCCGCAGCATTCTCAGTCAGCCATTCGACGTGCTAATGCTAATGCTCTACTGCTACCGACCCACTCGCTCCTCCACCTGTCGATTTCACTCTCTCAACAGTCCATACATCTAGCCATGCAATCCAACCCGCACGAATCCAGAGCTCGAGTTGGTCAGCAAGCTTCGCCACCCCGATCAGACGCTGGCCACCCGCCCCAGGCTGGCGTCCAGAGGCAGATCTCCGCCTCTGGATCGGGCGACTCGACCCGAGCCTGACACGCCATCCGCCAGCCGGGCTCGAGCCCAAACCGAAGCTCGAGCGGTCCGGGGGCGTCGAGGTGCTCGGCGCCGCTCAGGACCAGCACGGCACAGGCGCGACATACCCCGCGACTTCGACACGCATTGCCCAGTGGGACAGCCGCACGTTGGGCGGCCGCCATCAAGGTCGTCCCAACGCTCACGGGGATCGCGCCATAGTCGCGCCAGAAGCGAACCCTCGCCACGGGCCGATCATCGCGCTTCTGAACAATTTGATCGAGAAGTGCACGAGGGGCTTGACCCGCTGACCGCTTGGGCTTACAACCCGGCTCCCCGCGACGCCGCGGGGTCCACTGCGGGGTGGAGCAGCCAGGTAGCTCGCCGGGCTCATAACCCGGAGGCCGCAGGTTCAAATCCTGTCCCCGCTACCACGAGAAGCCCGCCGGACGATGTTCCGGCGGGCTTTTTCGTTTGCGCCGTTTGCGACTCCAACTGTACTCCAAATTTCTCCCGGTTGAGGCCCAGAAGGTCACCCACTGACAGCACGTCGTGGGCGTCTTCGATTCGGGACACCTTCACCTCCGCGAGCGACGGGATTGCGGAGATCGCTCGGGCCAGCTCGGGGAGCCCGGCCGTCAGATCCGAGTGTGCATAATGCGCCGTGACTCGTGGGGAGTGGTCGATGTGCCCGAGGAGCTTGCTGACGAGGTAGCGCGCAACGCCCCGATTCTCGAGGTGGGTGGCGAAGGTATGGCGGAGCACGTGAGCAGAGACCTGTGCCTCGTCGGCGGGTGCCGACCCCACGCGGCCCGTCGAAGGATCCGTCTGAACTGGCGCAACCCCAGCTCGTTGGGCGACTCCGGCAATCGCACGGTGAAGCGATGAACTGCCGAGTGATTTATTCGGGTCGGACTCCTGAGCAAATACGAGGGCGCCGCTGTGTGCCCCTACAACGGCCCCAAACTCGCCGAGCGCTCGCGCCAAATCCGGGTGGAGTGGAATCAATCGCGCCCGATTGTTCTTCGGTAGCTTGGTCAGGGTCTGGTCAGTGATCTTCGACGGGAGGTTGTGCCGGACGAGGACGCACGACACGACTTCTCCGGTCGGCGTCTTCACCCCGACGAGATCATTCCACCGAAGCGCCCGGAGCTCTCCAGCTCGGAGCCCAGCTCGAGCCCCCAATAGCCAGAGAGCCTTCAAGCGCTCGGGCTGCGAGCCGTTGCGACATTCATCTACGCACGCTGCGAGGTCCTCCTCCCGCAGCCAGAGATCGCGGGGCTCGGTCGAGAGCAACCGGACCGAGAGCTCGGGTAGCTCCCACCCAGCCCGTCGGGCAGCAAGCGCCGCCCCCTGAAATGCCTCGATGTGGTGGTTGATAGTTTTGGGAGCGAGGCCCTTTTCGTTGTGAAGCCAGAGTAGGACGTCGTCGACAACGGCAGGGAGCTCCTCGATCTCGAGGTCTCCGAGTGCGATGGAGCCGACCTCGGGAGGCTGATATCCGCAAATCCGCGTCACGAGGCGTCGCCGCTCTCGCACATACGACTGCGACCACGGCTTGCCGCGAAAGCCGACGGTCGATCCAATTGAAAGCCACCGTTCGAGGGCTTCGGCGAGCGTATGCGGGACGGCGTCGCCGGTGGGAAGCGAGATATCCGTACCGTCACGACCCAAGGTGAGCTCGTGAAGCAGCTTTCGGGCCCACCGCTCCGAATCTCGCTTGCCGGGGAAGGGTGACTTTCGCCGGACGCGAGGGCCACCGGAGGCGCGAAGGTCGATATCGACTTCCCAGCCTTCCGAGCGGGGGTGTGGCCTGATGTGTATTTTCATGGACTCCCAATTCTCGTTTTCTGGAAATCGATCGGCTTGCAAGGCTCCGACAGTGCCGGCACGCCCAGCCGCGAGAGCTGCACGTAGGCCATGTAGAGCACCTTTCGGTCGATGTCCACACCCGTGACGTGCAGGTGCTTCGCGGGGT
>CBFGLP010000968.1:0-3591 GCA_965649595.1 uncultured Myxococcales bacterium
GACGCGAGCAGCAGCAGCGGTCGCCATGCGGTCACCGAGGATCGCCTGCTCGTCCGCACGACCTCGGCGACCGGCTCGCATCGGCTCGAGACGGCTCGCTACTCGCTGATCACCACGCACGGTCAGATCATGGGCACGCCGGCCTACATGGCGCCCGAGCAGGGTCGAGGCGAGCCCGCCGACGCGCGGGCCGATCAGTACAGCTTCTGCATGACCTTGTGGGAGGCGCTCTACGGCGAGCGACGCCCCAACCACCACGTGCTCAGCGGCGATCCGAGCAACCGACCGGCGCCCCCGAGCGCGCGGGCGTGGGCGCGGCGACACGATCGTGGCCGGCGAAGCTTCGAAGTGCCGGTCCGGATCCAGCGCCTCTTGGATCGCGGCTTGAGCCTCGATCCAGCCCAGCGCTTTCCGGACATGAACAGCCTGCTCGCGCAGCTCGAGCAGCCCCGCCGCGGCGCGCGTCGTTGGCTGCTCGCGGGCGCGGGCGCGGTCGCGTTGGCGAGCGCCGCGTTGGCGGGCCAGCTCGAGCGCGAGGTCGACAAGCCGATCTGCACGGGCGCCGAGGATCAGCTCGTCGAGGTCTGGGACGAGGCCCGACGCGAGCGGCTGCGCGAGCGCTTGACCGGCTCGGGTCGACCCTACGCGCAGCAGACCTGGCAGACGCTCTCGCGCGAGCTCGATCGCTGGGCCGAGCGCTGGGTCTCGACCCGGACGGAGGCGTGCGTGGCCACGCACGAGCGCGGCGAGCAGTCGCCGAAGCTGCTCGACCTGCGCATGGCTTGCCTCGATCGTCAAGCCACCACCGTCGCGGTGCTGACCGAGTCGCTCACGGCTCCGCTCGACGAAGGCGAGCTGATCGACGACCGTCTCGATCGCTCGCTGCAAGCCGCGCTCGATCTGCCCGATCCCCGCCGCTGCCAGAGCGCCCACCTGCTCCATGAGGGCGTGCTCGATGGTGGTGAGGTGGACTCGGAGGTCGAGGAGCTGCGGCTCGCGCTGGCGCGCGGACGCGGCTCGTTGCAGGCCAACGAGCTCGCGCAGGCCCGAGCGATCGCCGAGCACGTGGCCGAGCAGGCCGAGGCGCTCGAGCAGGACGCGGTGCTGGCCGACGCGCGGCTGCTGCTGGGCACCGTGCAGTCGCGGGCGGGCGAGCACGAGGCCGCAGAGCTGTCGTTGCGCGAGGCCGCGTTCTTGGCCCAGGCGTCCGGGCAAGACGAGCTGATCATCGAGGCCAGCGCCGCGCTGGTTCAGCACCTCGTCGCTCAGGCGCGCCTCGCTCAGGCGGCCGACTGGGTCGGGCTCGGTCGGGCCACGCTCGCGCGGCTCGGCGGCGATCCCCAGCTCGAGGCCGATCTGCTGCAGGCCAGCGCTGCGCTCGCGCGCGAGCGCGGCGACTTTGCTGCGGCGCTGCTCGATCAGGAGCGGGTCGTCACGCTGCGCGAGCACCTGCAAGGATCCGAGCACCCCGAGCTCGCCGAGGCGCTCAGCGAGCGGGCGTTCATCGAGGAGCGGCTCGGTCGCTACGACGAGTCGCAGGCCAGCGCCGATCGAGCGCTCGAGATCCTCGGCCGCGAACTCGGCGAGCAGCACCCGGCCTACGCCCACGCGCTCAACCGCTACGGATCCGTGCTGCGCATGCAGGGCCGGCACGAGCACGCGCTCGCGGCTCACCGCCGCGCGCTCGAGATCTTCGAGCAGGCCTACGGGTCGCGCCACCCATCGGTCGCCGCGACCCATACATTGCTAGCGAGCGCGTACGACGTCGCGGCCGAGCACGAGCTCGCCTACGCCGAGCTCGACCAGGCGCGGCTGATCCTCGAGGGGCTCTACGGCCGCCAACACGCCAAGCTGGCCGTCGCGCTGCTCAACCTCGGCACCGTCGCGCACTCGCTCGGACGCGACGACGAGGCGCTCGAGCTCCTGCGCGAGGCCAGCGAGCGGATCCGGGTCGAGCATGGCGAGGACCACATCAGCTACGCGTTCGCGCTCAACAACCTCGGCGAGGTGCTGCTCGATCGCGGCGAGCTCGACGAGGCGCTGCGCTGCTTCCAGGGCGCGCAGCGGATCTGGGTCGCGCGGGTCGGCGAGGACAACCAGGTGGTCGGCCTGACGATGGGCAACGTCGCGCGAGCGCTGCACGAGCAAGAGCGCTACGCCGAGGCGCTCGAGCTGCAGACCGAGGCACTGCAAAAGCGCGAGGCTGCGCTGGGCAGCGAGCACGCGCTCTTGGCCGAGCACCTCCTGTGGATCGGCGAGCACTTGCTCGCGCTCGCGCGCAACCCCGACGCCCGCGAGCCGCTCGAGCGAGGCATTCGCCTGGCCGAGGGCGCCGAGCGCCCCGACGTCGAGCTGCTCGGTCAGCTCCGCTTCGCGCTCGCGCGGGCGCTGTGGCCCGACGACCCGCTGCGGGCGCGCGAGCTGGCCCGTCTCGCGCTCGAGCAGCTCGGCGAGAGCAAGAGCAGCGCAGGTCGTGCTCGCGCCGCGAACGCTCGGGCGTGGGTCGACGGGCACCGCCGCTGAGTCAGGGCGGAGGTCACTCGGCTCGCCACTCGCCGCGGACGAACGCTCGGTCGGGCGTGCGCACGGCGTCGTGGACCGAGACACCGATCGGCTGGACGCCGAGGAAGAAGCCGAGCGCCGCTGCGGCGCCGATCATGCTCGGCCAGCCCCACAGCGGCGGCCACAGGATCAGGACCGTGCACACGGCCGCGAGCAGCAGCTCGACGATGACGAAGCCGAGCACCAGCGCCCGCTTTCGCGCGAGCCAAGGCCGCGGATCGCTGGCGGCGACGATCAACCCCGCATCGTCGTCTTCGAGCCGCAGCCCGCGAGGGCCCTCGACCAAGCGGCCGGCGATCCAGATCCGATCGCCTGCGCCCACGCTGCTCTCGACCGTGCGGGCGAACCCCTTGGCCCGGCTCGCCGCCGCGTGGGCGGCCTCGAACGCCTCGCGCGAGCCTGGCTGCATGGCGCCTCGCTGACGGATCGGATCGGGCCACGTGCTCGCGCGCGGCTCGGTCAGCGGGACGACCTCGAGCTCGGTCGCGTGGTCGGGCTCGGGCGTGATCGTGCCGCCGAACACCTCGCTGTGGTGCCCGACGTCGTGGAAGTGGATCGCCGGAGGGCCGCCGCGGCGATCTGCACGACCGAGCTGCTCGACTCGCTGGCGAGCGAAGCGAGCCTCGGGGCCGCGGCCCGAGCGGACCTCGGCGATCAGCATGCCGGCGGCTCCGGCCCGCAGCGGGCCTCGGATCGGTCGGAGCCGCCGCGCGAGGCGGCCGAGATCACGCAGGTCCAGCGCTGCCGCGCCCGCGATGAGCAGCGTGTGGATCCAAAAGAAGCCGAGCGCGATGACTCCCATCAGCTCGGGGCCGAGATCGAACACGAAGGCCATGGCTCGATCAGGCGGCCGACTCGGCCATTGCGCTCGCGTCGGCCTCGGCCCGACGCTCGCCGCGAGGCGCGAGCGTGTCGGGGGCCACGGCGGTCGAGCTGGCCCTCGTGGGCTGGAGCGGCGCGGGCCGGAGCGGGTGCAGCAGGTAGGTCCGCAGCAGGTAGGCGATCATGCTCGGTTCGTCGAGGCGCGGA
>CBFGLP010000969.1:0-6392 GCA_965649595.1 uncultured Myxococcales bacterium
GACGGTCCGAGTCGCCGCTCCGCTGGCGAGGACGATTCGAGTTGCCGCCCCGCTGGCGAGGACGGTCCGCGCGGGCGAGCGCGAGGTTTCGGCGCCAGGTGCTTCTCGTCCGCAAGCATTGCGGCCGCCAGCGCTGCGCGAGCGCCTCGCCGTCATAGCCCCTAAGCTCTCGGCGCATGTCTCGAGAGACGACTGCTCCGTCGTGGAAGTGGGCTTGGCGCATCGCCCGGATCGCCGGCATCGACGTCCGTATCCACGTCACCTTCCTCGCGCTCCTGGCCTGGATCGCTTGGGTGTCGTACGCGGCCAGCGGCACCGCGGCGGCGGCCCTCGGCGGCGTGCTGATGGTCATCATGGTGTTCACGATCGTGCTCTTGCACGAGCTCGGTCACTCGCTGGTCGCCCGGCGCTTCGGCGTGCGGACCCGCGACATCACGCTGCTCCCGATCGGTGGCGTCTCGGCGCTCGAGCGCATGCCCGAGAACCCGCGTCAGGAGCTGATCATCGCGGTCGCCGGTCCAGCCGTGAACATCGCGCTCGCGGCGATCTGTGCGATCCTGGCGACGGCCCTCGGCCACCCACTAGTGCCGACCGACGCTGCCGTGTTCGAGCGCGGCTCGCTGTGGGTCAGCCTGTTTTGGATCAACGTCACGCTCGCCGTGTTCAATTTGCTGCCGGCCTTTCCGATGGATGGCGGGCGTGCGCTACGGGCTCTGCTGGCGATGCGGACCTCGGACGTGCGAGCGACTCAGATCGCCGCGCAGCTCGGCCAGGCGATGGCGCTGCTGTTCGCCATCATCGGGCTGTTCTTCAACCCGCTGCTGATCTTCATCGCGCTGTTCTTGTGGATGGGTGCGTCCGGAGAGGCGCAGCTAGCCGAGGCCAAGCACCTCGCGCACGGCATCCCGGTCGCCTCGGCGATGGTCCGCGAGGTCGAGGCGGTGCCTGCCGATCTGCCGATTTCGGTCCCCTTGCAGCGCACGCTCGATGGCTTTCAGCACGAATTCCCGGTCGTCGAGGGCGAGCGAGTGGTCGGCGTGCTGACCCGCGACGCGCTGCTGCGGGCGCTGGCGCAGCGAGGGCCCGAGGTGCCCGTGCGCGAGGCGATGAACGCCGAGCCGAAGCTCCTGCATCCCGGCGACAACCTCGAGCACGTGTTCGCGTCGGTATTCGAGAAGGGCTGCCCCGCGCCGGTGGTCGATGAGCGCGGCCGCTTGGTCGGGCTCTTGACCACCGACTCGATCGGCGAGTTCCTGCTGGTCCGAGCGGCGCTGCAGGAGGGCGACCACCGAGTCAGCCCTCCAGGCGTCGAGTCAGCTCGCGGGCGGGTCTTTCCGGGCGTCCGCGTGCTCGGATCCGAGTAGATCTGGAATCAGCCGCCGGTCGTCGTCACACCCGACACGTCGACGTTGCCGTCCTTGTCGACCTTGACCGAGGTGCCGTCGGCGGCCTTGATCTCGGCGTTGCCGTTGCCGTCGACCTTGACCTCGTTGCCCTGCGCGTCCTTGATCTCCGCGCTGCCGTCGGCACCGGTCACGACCTTGCCGTTCTCTCCGGTGACGACCGCCGAGCCATCGGCACCGGTCTTGACCGAGGCTTCGCCGGCCTTGACGTCGACCGAGCCGTCGGCGCCGGTCTTGACCGAGGCGTCACCAGCCTTCTTGTCTTCGGCCTTCTTGTCCTCGGCCTTCTTGTCTTCGGCCTTCTTTTCGCCTCCCTTATCGCAAGCAGGCGCGAACGAGAGGGCGAGCACGAGCAGAGCCGGAACGTGGATTCGCTGAAGCAGCATGGTGGCGAAGCTACGCGAGCCCCCGCGAGCTTGTCGATTGGGACGCCGGTGAGCCCTGCAACGCGAGCGCGAGCTTGCTCGGACTAGGGCCACGAGCAGAAACCGAGCCCGTGCGGGAGCTCGCGCTCGCCGAGCGTCGCCGGGACGAGCACCGACGCCGGCTGGACGAGTAGGGTAGACCCGATGAGCAGCAAGGGCGAACGCGCGACGCTGCACGACTGGGCTCGGTCCGTGCCCGCGACACTCGGCTTGGTGTCCTCGTTGCTCGCATTCGAGCCGCCGCTGCGCTGGATCGGGCGACAGCAAGATCACGCGAAGTTGATGCGCGCGGGTCATCAGCTCGCGCGGGTCTTGTGGCGAGCCTTCGAGCTGACCGGTGCCGAGCTGTACGTCGAGGGGATCGAGCACGTCGACTTCAGGCGACGCTACGTGATCGTCGCCAACCACCAGGGCTTCTCCGACGTCGTCGTGCTCAGCAAGACCCTCGACGCTCTGCAACCGCGCTACGTAGCCAAGCGCGAGCTCGGCCGCGGCTGGCCGAGCGTGTCGTATCTGCTCCACGCGAGCGGCTCGGCGATCATCGACCGCAAGCAGCCCCGCGCGGCGGTCGAGGAGATCGCTCGGCTCGGTCGTGACGCTCGCGCGCACGGGTGGAGCGTGGTGATCTTTCCCGAAGGCACCCGGGCCAAGGACGGGATCCCCAAGGCCTGGAAGTCGCGCGGGGTCGAGGCGCTGCTGCGGACCGTGGGCGAGTGCGATGTGCTGCCGATCTCGCTGACCGGCGGGTCCGAGCTGTTCGCCTTCAATGGGCTGCCATTCAAGGCGGACGTGCGGATGGGCGTGAAGATCCACCCCGCGATGGCGGCTCCGCGGCAAGGCGACGACTTCGACGCTTGGCTCGAGGGCGTGCGCGAGATCGTGGCCCAAGGGGTCCTGGCGCTGATTTCTTAGCCCTCGTCACTCGACCAGCCGCCGCTCGGCCAGGTTCGCGCCAAAGCGCGGACGCAGACCCAGCCGGTCGAGGTGCACGTAGCCGATGAAGCAGCCGCACTGGGCAGCGGGGCAGGGCTCGCGACCGAGCAGGCGCTCGAGCGAGTCGGTGTAGAGGTTGCCGCGGACGTCGGCGACGAAGTGGCAGCGCGATACGCTGCCGTCGCCACGCACGAAGAGCGAGCTCTCGCCGGCGGCACACGCCTCGCCGAAGCTGCGGTGGCGCACCGCGTTGTGCTCGAAGAGCGGATCGATCGCCGCCAACGAGGCGTGCTCCTCGGGCGTGTAGTAGCCCGGACCCGCGCTCTTGTACGCGTTGATCCACAAGTACACGTCGGGACGCAGGCGGCGGCGCAGCTCGACGATCGCGTCGAAGTGCTCGCGCAGGCCGACCACGCCGACGCTGTAGCCGACCGCTCGCGTGTCGAGCTCGTGGCAGCGTCCGACGAAGCGATCGAGCTCGACCTGCGTCGGGTGAAATGTCGTCCACAGCCCGAGCGAGGCGCGGGTCTTGTCAGGCGTCTGCGGCCGTTCGAGCGCGTCGAGCCAGTCGAGCGAGACCGAGAGGTTGGTCTGGATCGCGACTTTCACTATCTGCGGCAGTCCGGCCAGGCGCAGCATCGCGTCCGGGTACCAGCGCCGGATCAACCCCTCGCCCCAGGGTGTGAACAAGATCGATAGTTTTCGGTCGGTCCGGGCCTCGCACCAGGCGACGAAGCGCGCCAGCGCCAGTCGGTCTTGCTGCAATTCCTCGCGCGAAGACACGTGCTTGGCGAAGGGGCAGTAGTCGCAATCGTAATTGCAGCTCGAGAGCGGCCCCCGATAATTAATATGGAGATCGAAGCCGATCATTCGATCCTCCATCAACGCAATTCGAACTCCCGTGAGGCCTCGCGCACGACCGCGGAGTAGAGCCACGGCCCGATCGCGTCGGACCACTCGAGCCCGCGGGGGGTCGGCTGGAGGCATTGTGGAGCGCGGACGAGCAGGCCGTGCTCGAGCAGCCCGTTCAGCTGCGTGGCAAAATCGCTGAGCGCGTCGCTGCCGAAGCGAGCCTGGTAATCGGCGAGGACCAGCCCCTCGTGCTGCAGCAGCGATTGAATCAGCCAGCGTCGGCGCTGCTCTTCGCCGTCGAGCTCGATGCCGTACCAGGCCTGAGCGAGCTGTGCGTCGCTGCGGGCGATCCAGTCGGCGACGATCGAGCGCACGCCCGCGGCCCCGACCGCCCACGCGTCGGAGTAGTGGAGCGTGCGGGTGTACGAACGAGCGCCGACCCCGAAGCCGAGCATGCCGTCGGCTTGGCAGCAATAGACTGGTCCGGGGGTCGCATCGCCATCGACTCGCTCGAACATCCGCATCGAGACCTGGCGATAGCCTTGCTCGAGCAGGTAGTCGCGCCCAGCCCTCAAAAGGCGGATTCGCTGATCGTCCCAGCTCTGCCCGCGCTTGCCGAGGCCGGTCAATGGCCGCTGATAGAGCGGGTAGAGGTACAGCTCCTCCGGCTTCCAGGTCAGCGCGCGGGCGATCGCGGCGACGAAGCTCTGCTCGGTCTGGCCCTCGATCCCGTAGATCAGGTCGACGTTGAGCCGGCCGAACTGGTGCGCCCGGATGCGATCGAGCGCCCGCTCGCCCAGCTCGACCCCCTGCGGTCGACCGAGCGCGCGCAGCTCGGTCGCGTCGAAGCTCTGGATCCCGATGCTGATCCGTCGCGTGCCGATCCGCTCGAGCACGGCCAGGCGCTCGTCGGTGCAGGTCTCGGGCGAGGTCTCGACCGACCCTGGCGTCGTGCCGAGGTCGATCGGCCACGCGGCGATGAGGCGCTCGAAGATCCGCTCGAGCTGCGCGGCGCTCAGCAGGGTCGGGGTGCCACCGCCGATCGCCCAGCGAGCGAAGCGGGCGTCGGGCAGGGCGGCGCGCACGATCGCGATCTGGCGCTCGAGCGTGGCGAGCCACGCTGCGGGCAGCTCGTCGGGCGGGTGCTTCTGCGTAAACAGGTTACAAAAGCCACACCGAACCGCGCAGAAGGGCACGTGCACGTAGAGGAAGAGCCGGCTGCGATCCTGCTCGGCCCACACCTGCGCGAGCGGGCGCGGCTCGGCGAGCGAGCGATAGGCGGTCTTGTGCGGGTAGGCGTAGGCGTAGCCGAGGAAGGGCGAGCCTCGCAGCAGCTCGGCCACGCTCGTGCCCGGCCGCTCGCTGCCGTACTCGCGGACCTCGTTGCGGGTCGCAGGAAGCACCGCGCTCACGCGCCGACCTCGGGACGTCGCTGCATGGAAGGGAGTTATCCGGCGAGCGTGGGTCCGCGCGCAACAAGGGTCGTGCGAAGATTGCCCAGCCATGACCGACGACGACGTGTGGCTGCCGCCGCAGGCGCTCGCGCGCTGGCGGAGCGCCGACGAGGCGATGCGCTCGCCCGCGGTGGTCGGCGCGAGCGAGCGCTGGTGTCGATGGATCGATGCCTTGGTCGCGCGGATGCGCTGCTCTGGCGGCCGGCTCGGTGAGCAGCTCGTTCGACTCGGTCTATGCGAGGTCGAGCAGCTCGTCGCGTGCCTGCTCGCACAGCTCGACGCGGGTCCACTCGACGACGCGCTGAGCTACGACGTCGAGGCGGATCTCTACGTGGCTCGAGATCTCGCCTCGCTCGAGCAGCTCGAGCGGATCTCGGCGCAGCTCGACCAGAGCCCTTGGGCGAGCAGGCTCTCGGCTGCCGATGATCTGCACGTCGAGCTCGCCCGGCGGCTGCACGAGCTCGGGCGATCCGAGGCGATGCTCCGGGTGCTCGAGCGGGTGCGCTGGCACGGGTCGCTGGTTCGCGGGCTCGAAGAGCTCGCTGGTCGCCTCGCGCCCGACCTGCGCGAGCAGCTAGTCAGCCGGGCTTGGCGGATGGTCGAGGCCTGCTGGCTACCGCCTGTTTACCACGTCGGGTGGTTCACGCGGCTCGCCGTGCTGAGCAGGGACCTCGAGCGACTCGAGCAGGCACGTGGGGTCGCCCTCGGCCTCGCGCCCGAGCTGTTGGAAGTGACGCCTGATTACGCGCATCCGCTCGAGGACATCGCGTGGGGGCTCGCTCGACTCGGCCGCTTCGACGAGGCCAAGGCGTTGATCGACACGCTCGCGCCCGAGCAGCGCTGGTCGGGGCTCATTCGCCTGTTGCCCGAGGCGCCGAGCTCCGAGGCTCGCAGCAGGTTGGTCGAGGAGGCGGTTGGGCTGGTCGAGCCGCTCGAGCAGTCGGATCGCCCTCCCGCGGCCGTGTTGTGCTGGGAGTCGATCATCGAGGCCGCGCCCGAGACCGCCGCGTGGGCGCTGGACCGCATCTCGACGATCGCCGACGACGCGGCGCGCTTCGAGGAGCTCGCAGCCGTGGCTGGTCTCCTGCGCGGCGAGCAGGCGCGGGGCGCCTGCGCCGAACTGCTCGCGCTACGCCGCGGCTTCGTCCACGAGGTCGGTACGCGCGAGTGGGAGCGGGCATGGGAGCGCTCGCTCGATGCTCTGACTGGAGCGGGCTGCGAGGCGCTGCTCGATGCGGCGAGTCGGCGCGAGCTGGTCCAAGCGCTGCTCGAGCATCCGCAGGTCGATCTCTGGGGCGAGGTTGGAGCCCTCATTCCGGACGATC
>CBFGLP010000970.1:0-14066 GCA_965649595.1 uncultured Myxococcales bacterium
CCTCGGCTGCAAGCCCAAGGCGGTCCGCGGAGGACCGGGCACCGACAATCCCAACCTCGACGCCGGAGCGATGGGCACCGGGCTCGATCGGGAAGACATCAACTACCTGGTCAACGAGAACCTCAACGCGATGTTCGCCTCGGGCTGGTGGGCGCGCGACGTGCAGGGCTCCATGAGTGATCCGCCGATCGTCGCGATCTGGCCGATCAAGAACGCGACCACCCAGCACCTCGACGATCAGATGTTGACGCTGCTCTCGCAGATCGAGACCACGCTGGTCAACTCCGGCGCGGTCTCGGTCGTCAGCCGCGAGCGCCAGGCCGAGATGGTCGAAGAGGCGCAGCTGCAGAACACCGACATCTTCGATCCGACCACCGCCGCGCGGCTCGGCGCCCAGCTCGGGGCCAAGTACTACGTCACCGGCAAGGTCACCTCGAACGACGAGCGCTTCGACGGTGAGCGCCGCGTCCAGTACTCGCTCTTCATCCAGGTGATCGAGGTCGAGACCAGCCTGGTCAAGTTCCAGTTCACCTCCGAGCGGAGCAAGGCGATCGTCCGCTGACGGCTGCCCCTCGCGTCGTGTCGACCATGGTCGCCGGCTCTCTCGATCTTCGGGTTTCGTCAGCTGGGCGCAAGCTCGCGGCCGCGCTGCTGAGCGCGAGCTTGCTGCTGGGCGTCAGCTCGTGCGCCACCTACTCGGACAAGACCGAGAGCATGCGGATGTATGTCCAGGCCGGCCAGCACGAGCAGGGCCTCAAGGAGATCAACCGCTTCATCAAGGTCAAGGATCCGCTCGAGCTGCCGAGCAAGTGGAAGAGCGAGACGGCGCTCGCGGTGCTCGAGCGGGCGACCCTGCTGCACGCAATGCAGGAGTGGGACGCGAGCGCGCACAACTTCCAGGCCGCCGAAGAGCAGCTCGAGCTGCTCGACCTCGCCAACGCGACCGCCGACAAGATCGGCCAGTGGGTGTTCTCCGATGCGGCCGGCAAGTACAAGACCACGCCGACGGAGAAGCTCTCGCTCAACGCGATCAACCTGATCAACTACCTCGCCCAGGGTGATCTCGATGGCGCGCGGATCGAGGGCAAGCGCTTCACCGTGATGCGCAACTACCTGCTCGACTACGACCCCGACAGCGCCCACGGGGCGTTCGGCTCGTACCTGGCGGGCTTCGTGGCCGAGCGCGAGCGCAACTGGGACGAGGCGCTGCGCTTCTACGACGAGGCGCTGCAGGTCCGCGAGCTGCCCGGGCTCGGGCCGGCGATCCAGCGCGCCGCCGTCAAGGGCACCTACCGGACCGAGCGGCTCGATCGCTACCTGAGCACCGACACGACTTCGGCCAGTGCGGTCGAGGCCGCGGCTTCGACTGGCGGTGATGCGATCACCGTCGAGGCGATCGAGCCGGCCGAGCTCCTGGTCATCATCAAGACTGGTCGGGTGCCCTACAAGGTGCCGCGCCGGATCCCGATCGGCGCCGCGATCGGTCTCGCGGGCGCCTACGTGACCGGCGATCCGACCTTGCTCGAGTACGGCGCGATGAAGGTCGTGGTGTTCCCCGACCTCGAGCCGGCGGGCAACCTGTTCGATTCGGCGGCGTGGTCGATCGACGGCGCCGCGGTCCACCTCGATCTGGTCAGCGACCTCGGCAGCGAGATCACCCACGAGTTCGAGCAGATCAAGCCCAAGATCATCGGCTCGGCGATCACCCGAATGATCGTTCGGGCAGCGGCGGCCGAGGGCGCGCGGGCAGCCGGCAACCAGGCCAACGGCGCCGTCGGCCTGATCAGCGCGCTGGCCGTCGAGGGAGCGATGGTCGCCGCCGACAAGCCCGACACCCGCTCGTGGACCCTGCTGCCAGACCGGGTGTTCATCGGTCGGGCGCTCGTGCCCCCAGGCGAGCACGACGTCGAGATCGTCGTACAAGGCAACGGAGGCCGCGAGATCCGAACCATGAAGGTGAATGTGGCCGAAGCAGGCTACGTAGTGCTCGACGTCACGACCTTGCGATGAGCAAGGGTCCGAGTCGCCGCTCGGTTGGCGAGAAGCGTCGTGACGGACCATCCTCTCCAAGTCCCGAGACCTCGCAGGAGAACCTGACATGTCTTCGTCGATCGCCCGTACCCGCACCCGCTCCGCCCTTGGTCCTCGCAGCCGCACGAGCCGGCTCGGACGCTGGGCTCTCGTCGCCAGCCTCGCGGGTGTGGGCACGCTCGCGCTGCCCGACGACGCCGAGGCGGGCGTGCGGGCCGGGGCGGGTGGCGAGGGCATCGAGATCGAGGGCGCTCAAGATCGCCGCGGCTTCTACCTCGGGCCGGGCGTGATGTTCGGCTTCTCGGCCATGAAGGACACCGTGGTGCCCTACGCTGGCCTGAACTTCGCGTTCGGCGGCGGCGTGGGCAAGCGCTTTACTCTGGGCCTCAACATTCACGGGGCCAAGTACCTCGGCCGCGAAGAGGCGCGCTCGTGGGTGTTCGGTGGTGACTTCGAGGCGACCGCCTATGCGTGGCGGGGGCTCTACATCCGGCTGGGGCTCGGCGGTCAGGGGTTGCCCGCGGGCGACCCGAACAACACGCTCACGGTCGGCATCGGCGGCAACGCGGGCATCGGCTACGAGTTCTGGCTCAACGCCAGCGTGGCCGGCTCGGTCGGGCTCGCGTACGACCTGCGCTACGTGACGGGGGATCGTGACATCGTGCCCGATCCGATCCGTCACAGCGGGTTGATCGGCATGCGCTTCACCTTCTACTAGTTGTTTAGTTGTTGTCGACGAGCAGCGCGTTGTCCTTGGTGAAGAGCCGCCCCGTTGCCGGATCCTCGAAGGTGATCGCGATCGTCGCGCTGACGATCATCGAGGGCAACCCGGTGATCGTGATGTCGGTGATGCTCGTCGAGCTCAGCGCGACTTGGCCGAGTCGATAAGGGGTCGTCGTGTAGCCGTCGTCGACCTTGATCATCACGTCCTCGACGGGGTAGGCGTCGTATTCCGAGTGGAGCGAGGCGCTGACCGTGCTCGTGCTCTTCTTGACCGTGCAGCTGGGGCAGGGCGGCTGGCTCGGCTGCGGCTGAGTGATCGGCAACTCGGGCGCTTGCTGGAGCGGGCACACTCCGACGACTCCTTGGGCCACGCGGACGGGGAAGTCCCCATCGCAGCCGAGCGTGCAGGTCTGCGGCGCGCCAAACACCGGGGTCGGGGCGACGACCCGGGGCTGCAGAGTGTCGAGCTGGGTGAACACGGCCCCGATGGTCGCGGTCGGGGCTGGGCACATGGGTGTGCCCGGGCACATGGCTTGCGTGTCGGTACACGCGGCCGCCAATGCGGCGCACACGTCGAGCTCGCGGATGCTCGTCTGGCTGGCGCCGCCGTGGTAGTCGGCGACGTCCAGAGTCAGGTTCCCCGATCCGTAGACGTACTCCATGACCTTGGACGCGGTGAAGTTCGGGTTGTACGACCAGACCAGCGCAGCGGCCCCAGCAACCGCAGCGGAGGCCACCGAGGTTCCGGTCAAGGGAGTGGTCGGGGAGGTCTCGCCGCCAACCGCATGCATGGCGACGGCGGCCAGCCGGGGGCGACCTCCGAAACGGGTGCCGGGCATCTGCTCGAGGTTGCGGTCGAGGCCGCCGACCGAGTAGACCAAGGGCCGGTAGCTCGCGCCGCCCGAAACGATGTCGGCCGGGCTGTCGACGAGGTCCGAGCAGCGGGCGGAGTTTGGACCCGGGTGCTCTTCCCAGCTCGCTGGCGCGAGCGGACCGCTCGTGCAGAGGCTGCTGTCGTTGCCGGCCGCGACCACGACGACCGCACCCATGCACCACGCACGCTCGATCGCGGTGTGCACTGCATCGACCGCGACGCTCTCGCCCGCATCGCCGTACGGCACCTCCCAGCCGAGGCTGAGGTTGAGGATCAACTTGGGCGAGCCGGGCTGCTGCTCCCACTCGTCGACAGCCGTATGAATTGCGCCGGCGAGATCGGCGTACGAGCCGAACAAGCCGCCACGCACCGGGTCGACCGTGCCGTCCAAGCGACGCGGCATGCCGAGCCGCGGGGCGACCGTGACCTTGCAATTGGTCGCGTTCGGATAGGGGCAGGCGATGTCTTGGATGATGCGGGACATCGCCTCACCGTGCTCTGAGCGAGCGTCGGCGGGCAGTGAAGCCGGCAGGGTGTCGATGACCGCGACCGCGACAGGCGACCGATTCATCTCGGTCGCTGGGAGCCCGAGCACGGTCCCATCGGGGCGACCGATGGCGTCGCGGAAGAGCGAGCGCATCTGTGTTTCCGAGCCTGTCGTCAGTGGATCGGTGCTTTGCGGGCTCTGCGGGAACACGACCTCGCAGTCGGGATCGAAGGCGACCAGCTGCCCCTCCTCGACCGCCGCCTCGAGCGTGGTCGTGGCCGGCTCGCTCGTGCTGTTCCAGCGGTAGACGCAGTACCTGAGCATCTCGTCGGTAGCGCCAGGAAAGAGGTGAGTCTCGTTCCAGCCGTCGATGAGGGGGCAGCTCGTCACATCCTTCGGTAGGAGCGCGATCTGGCGCCGTGCCGGGCAGGCCTCTCCATTGGCGCGCAGCTGGGCTTCGATCTCCTCGCTCGAGTCCGACTCGCAGCTGGCCATGCCAAGCATGCCAAGCATGCCAAGCAGGCCGAGCATGCCGAGCAGGGTCGGGGGGACAAAGGCGGGGCGCTTGGTGATCTCTCGCGTAATCATGCTCGTTCTCCGTGAGCCGTGTCGTCGACATCCTTGTCGGCGAGCGCCGCTGCGATGACGCGGGCGTCTAGCTCTGATGATGGCCCTGCTAACATCGCCGATTGCGAGCCTCGCATCTACCTAGTCGAAGGGCGTGGTCGAGCGAACATGGGTCCGCTCGGCCACTCGAGTCGGGTTTGGGTTGGGCTCGGAATCGAGCTACCAGCGGTAGCTCGGGCAATGACGGCCGCAGCAATTGGTCAGCGTTCGCGACGATCGGATTTTTCATGAGTGCCCGTCATCGCGGAGCCCGAGCTCGACAAAGACCCGGGCATGAAGACCCCGACCTTCGCCCCTCGTCAGATCCTCGACGTGCTCAACCTGCTCTTGATGGCGAGCCTCCCCTGCGTGGCTACCACGGGATGCATGGATGACTCGGCGGACTCGGAGCACGCTAGCGCGGAAGGCCAGCTGCTCTTCGACATCACCGAGGCGGAGCTGCTCGCGATCCACGACAATTACCTGCCCGATGAGGACCTCGAGCTGACCCGCGCTCGGCTGACCGCGCCCTTCGACTGCGCCCTCTATGATGACCTCTGCGAGCAGGTCGGGCGTGACGCGGCGATCGAGATCACCGCGCGACAAGTCGACCTCGCGCTCGAAGGGGCGGGCATCGAGGAGATCGAAACCGAGCTCGAGGGATGGATCTCCGAGGCCAGCGCGGCGCGGCGCGAGCTCGAGGACGGCCAGCCGGAGGCCGAGGTCGAACACCAGTTCCGCAGCAGCGGAGATTGGGCGATTCGGACCAAGGGTGACTATCGGCTGAAGGTCCGCAACGGCGTGACCACGCCCTTGATCGGCCAGCGGCAGGCCTGGACCGAGGTCAAGCTGCAGCACCAGGACATCTTCGGGATCTGGTCGGGGATCGAGGGCACCGAGGTGTGTGTCAACACCGGGGTCAACGAGCAGGTCGTGTCGATCGGCGGTGGTGGGCAGCCGACCACCGACACCACGATCGAGTCTTTCAACCCTTCCATGACCTGCGCCGGGTCGACCAACTCCAACGAGGACGAGACCTTCCACGAGCGCAACAGCGGCTGGGAAGCCGGAGGCATGTGGAGCACCTACACGATTACGGCTCGGGGCTGCGGCAACGCCGAGGTCAACGGGGTGTTCTTGGGGATCTGCGCCGAGGATCACTCCGCCGCCTTCTGATCCGAGCCCAGCGCTCAGGGCACGAGCACACGAAAGGCGTGCCAGTCCCCCGTGGGCTGGTCACGCCGCATCTCTAGCTGGACCTCTCGCAGCGCCTGCGAGCCATCGAATGCCGCGGGTGCAGCCAGCTCGCGGCGGTAGAGCGCCTCGCCGATCCGCTGGGCCAGCGCGTCATCGACCTTGCCCTCGGCGGCGACGACCCAGCGCGCTCCCGCGAGCACGAAGGCGCGACCGAGGTTCATGCCGCCGTCGAGCGTGTCGATGATCGCGGTGGCCGTGTCGCAGCCGGTGAGCACCACGCCCTCGGGCACGCGGGGCAAGGCCAGGATGTCGCTGACCCCGAGCTTCTCGCCTTCGTGCAGCAGCAAGGCCGCCTGCCAGCCACCTGCGCCAGTGTGGAGCCCGTGACCTGCGTAGTGCAGCAGCGCGACCGAGCCCAGGCGCTCGGCGAGCGCCGCCCGGGTCGCCTCGGCGCCCTCGCGTCGCTCGACCAAGAAGCCCCGCTCGCTCAGCGCTTGGCTGACCAGCTCGGCCTCTCGCCTCGCGTAGGGCAGATCCTCCGAAGGATCGGCGATCACCAACGCGGCCGAGCTCGACCACTCGCGCTGCGGTGCTCGGCGGTCGGCGAGATCGAGCGAGTACACGACCGGCGCGACGTCGAGCAGCACACCCTCGGCGAAGGGCAGCGCGTGGAAGGGGATCGACCAGCCCGCGCCAGTCGGGAGCACGCGGATCCGCGTCGCCGCGGCGATCCGCTCGCTCGCGTGGCTCAGCGCGGCGCTCGTCCAATCTTCGAAGCGCGAGGGGCCAGGCGCCGCGCTCACGCTCACTCCGGTGTGGTCGGCGATGAAGATCCAGCTGCCGGTCGCGCTCGGGAACTGCATGAGCATGACCTCGCCCTCGGCGAGGCTCGGCAACGACTCGCAGCTCCCCGCTACATGTCCACCGGCATGTGTTGGCGCCCGCTCTCGACCACGACCGACGAGCCGAAGCGCCTCATCGAGCAGGGCCTCGGCCTCGAGCAGCTGCTCGCCGCGACGCCCCTCGCGTTGCTCTCGCTCGGCGGCCGAGAAGCTCCAGTCGTCGCGGCGCTCGGCCTCGATGCGATCGCGCAGCCCCAGATAGGCGAACAGCAACTGCTCGTGCCGGGTCAGCTCGGCGTCGGACAGCGCCGCGATCCGAGCCACGCGATCCAAGCTCCGCAGCGCACGTCCCCGCGCAAGCCGTGCCCGGCACAGCGCGTCTTCGACTCGACCTTCGCCGACCAGCAGATCGACCAGCCCCTGCGCGCTGGCCAGGCGTCCGGCCAAGAAGAGCTCGCGACCGACCTCGACGCCGACGGTCTCGAGCGTCGCTTCGAGGATCGCCTCGGCGGCCATGAACCCCTCGATCGCCGCCTCGCGCAAGCCGAGCCGCTCGAGCATCCGGGCGTGACGGACAACCGCGCTGAAGCGCAGCCCCGGCTCCCCGCCTGGATCAGGCTGGGCGACCACCGGCGGGACCAGCTGCCAACGCCCCGTGCTCCACCCGACCTGCGCCGCGATCTCGTCGACCCAGGGCTCCAGATAGTCGGGTAGCTCGTGCGCGAGCAGCTGGCCCAGCACCTGCCAGGCCTCCTCGGGCTCGTCGTCGGCCAGCGCGGCGAGGGCCAGGTTGACCCGCGCGTACGTGGCCGTGACCTCGTCGGGGCAGCTGCCCCGCTCGTCGACCATCGCGAGCTGCTCTTCGAGCAGCGGTGCCGGTGGATCGTGGTCGAGGCCAGCTTGGTCGAGCAGCATGTGCGCCCACGCGACGTTGCCCAGCACGAGGGCGCGCTCGTGGCAGGAGACCTCTGGCGAGCGGGCGAGGACCAGCGTGTCCTCGATGATCGCGAGCGCCTCTGGGCCCCGACCGAGCTCGGCGAAGCCCTGCCCGAGCAGCTGGCTCGCGGCGACCCAGTAGTCGATCATGCCCAAGCGCCGCGCTCCGCGGTGAGCCTCGTCGAGCGAGCGCAGCGACGACGTGAGATCGCCGCTGCGGCTCTCGAGCACGCCCCGATAGTAGTGGGCCAACACCCGCGCCTCGTCGGACTCGGCCGCCTTGGCCTCGAGCCGCCGCGTCCACTCCCGGGCCGCGAGCAGATCGCCGCGCACGGTCAGGTGGATGTAGGCTGCCTGTGCGGCGGCGTCGGCGAAGTCGCGGGTCCGCCCGAGCTGCTCGGCGAGCTCGGCTGCCTGCTCGGTTCGAGTCAGCGCCTCGCTGTCCCATTCACCGAGGACCTTGCGCAGCAGCTGCAGCGCCGCGAGGCGCTCGACACCGTCCAGCGAGGCGAGGCCAGCCTCGAGCTCGGCGCGTGCACCTTCGAAGTCGTCGGCGTCGATCTTCCGCTGCGCTGCGACGACGGCGATGGGGACCGGATCACGGACGAGCTCGAGCGAGAAGCCCCGTGTCCAGCTCGGATCGACGCCGGTGATCTCGAGCCGCTCGGCCTGCGCCGGGATCGAGATCACCAGCCGCTGACCGCCATCGATCGCGCTCGGCTCGAGCTCGACCTGCTCGCCGTCGACTTCCACTCGCAGCCGTGTGCGGGCGTGTACGTCGATCCACAGCTGCAGCCGCGTCGACTGGTCTGCGGGTAGATGACAGGTCGTGTCGACGACGTGCTGGCAGCCCGCGAGCTCGATCCGCGGTGGAGGGATCGCGTGCGAGTCGACTGCCGACGCTTCGACGAGCGGAGCTGCATCTGCGCTCTCGCGCTCGCAGCAACAAAGGCCGGCGAGCAGCAGCAGGGCTGCCCGCACGGCGTGGCGATGGAGCGGCTCAGGGATCGGGGATGATCGTCACCCGAACCGAAGCCCGCTGCCAAGCCGCTGGCTCGCTCGACCGAGCTTGCTCGAGGCTGACGGGGAGCTGACCGGGCGGCGCGATCATCAGCGTGAGCGTCCACGATCCAGGCGCGAGGTCGACGAAGCCATCGAGCCGGCCTCGCAGACGGATCGCACCGGGGCCGGAGATCTCGGCTCGCACCTCGGGGACGAAGATCGCCTGCCCGACCTCGGGCACGGCCAACAAGGCCAGGGTGATCGGTCCGGCCACCGGCTCGGCAGGGGTGATGACCCAGTCGAGCTCGTCTCGCGCGCCCAAGCTCACCGAGTCGAGCTTCGAATTGGGCTCGCTGCGATGGCTAGCCGCACCGCCGCGCAGCTGGCTGGTCGTGTACTCGGGGAGCATCGCGACGGCGCGATCGCTCTCGAGGGTGGTCCCGCGGCTCCACCAGATCACGAGCACGGCGGCGGCCGCAGCCGCGACGAGCAGCCCGCCCACCACGCCGATCCTTCCAGGCCGCCGCGCAGCCAGCTCGATCACCGGCGCGGGCGGTCGACTCGGGGGCTCAGGGGGCTCGGCCGACGCTACCGGCTCAGCCTCGGCCTCGGGTGCAGCATCGACCCGCTCGAATACCGCGTCGAGCATCCGCTCGCGGGTCTCGTCATCGAAGGGCTCGAGCAGCTCGTCGGTCGCATCCCAGCCGACCTCGGAGCGCTCGAGGTCCTCTCGTTGGTGTCGGCCTAGGCCGCGCAGTAGCTCATCGTCCATGGCCTGTGTGCTCCCTTGCCATCGAGTCGCCGCCCGATGACGACGCGACAATGTCCAGCTCCTGAGCGACGCTCCGGACCAGCTTGCGGGTTCGATAGCACCAGGCGTTGACGGCACCGCGGGTCATGCCCAGCGCCTCGGCGACCTCTTGCGGCTCGCGCTCGTCGACGAAGAGCAACTGAAAGAGCTCCGCGTCGCGTGGGCTCATGTGGGCATACACGCGATCGAGCACGCGCCCCAGCAAGCTGCGCTCCTCGAGCTGCTGGAGCAGCACACCGTCGCCCCCTTCGTCCTCGTCGAGCGTCTGCGGATCGACCGGCTGATCCGCCCAGGGGTTGCCGCGTCGCTGGCCCAAGATCCGAGCGACCCTCCGGCGCGCGATCAATCGAACGAAGCTGTCGAGGCTCCGGCCACGCTGCGGATCCCAGCGGCGCAGCTCCTGCCCGGACCGCTCGAACAGCGCGACGAGCACCTCCTGCGTCAGCTCCTGGACCTCTTGCCGCGGGTCGCGGAGCTGAGCCGGGGCCGAGCGTCGGAGCACCGCGACGACCTCGCGCTGGATCGTGCCGAGCAAGCGAGTCGCCAACCGGCGCCGAGCCTGGGGATCGCCCGCGAGAGCGTCGTGGACCAGGCGCTCGTCCTCGGACAGGCCCGACATTCTCATGGGTGATACCAAAGCGCCGCCCGTCTTGGTTGACTCGCGCTGCCCCCCGTGGCAGGGCGGGGCCGTGAGTCAGCCCCGGCCCGACCATCTGCTGCTCCGCGACGAGCCCGAGCGCTTCGGCCTGCGCATCGTCGACGAGGTCCTCCACGTCGAGGGTGTCGACCTCCGGACGATTGCCCGCGAGGTCGGGACCCCGACCTTCGTGTACGGGATCGCCCACGTCGCGGACCGCTTTCGCACGCTCGCCAACGCGCTGGCCGGTCGACCCACGCTGATCTGCTACGCGGTCAAGGCCAACAGCAACCAAGCTTTGCTCCGCACGCTCGCGCGGCTCGGAGCCGGGGCCGACATCGTCTCGGGCGGAGAGCTGGCTCGGGCGCTCGCGGCGGGCATCCCAGCCAACAAGATCGTGTTCTCCGGGGTCGGCAAGCGGCTCGACGAGATCGACGCGGCCCTGCGCGCGGGCATCCGCTCGATCAACATCGAGTCCGAAGAGGAGCTCGAGCAGGTCCGACAACGCGCCGCGGCGCTGGGCGTGCGTGCGCCGATCAGCCTGCGCATGAACCCGGACGTCGACCCGGACACGCACCCCTACCTGGCGACCGGGCTGCGCGAGTCGAAGTTCGGCATCGCGATGGAACGCGGGCTCGACCTGGCCACGCGCGCGCACCAGAGCCCCGAGCTCGAGCTGGTCGGCCTCGCTTGTCACATCGGCTCGCAGATCACCGAGGCCGCGCCCTTCCTCGACAGCTTCGCCCGCCTTCGTGGCCTAATCGACGCGCTGCGCGAGCGCAACATCGTCCTTCGTCAGCTCGATCTCGGCGGCGGCCTGGGCATCGCCTACCAGAGCGGCGATCCAGTGGTCGAGCCCGAGAGCTGGGGTCGCGCGCTCGTCGAGGCCACCCGCGATCTCCCGCTCGAGCTGGTGCTCGAGCCCGGCCGCTACCTGGTCGGCAACGCGGGCGTGCTGCTGACCCGCGTGCTCGTCCGCAAGCAAGGCGAGCAGCGGCGCTTCGTGGTCGTCGACGCGGCCATGAACGACCTGATCCGGCCCGCCCTCTACGAGGCCTACCACGCGATCGTGCCCGTCGAGCTGCCGCCTGCCGAGGTCGAGCTGGTCGAGGCCGACGTCGTCGGTCCGGTCTGCGAGTGCGGGGACTTCCTCGCCCAGGCGCGCACGCTGCCTTGGCCCGCGCAGGGAGATCTGCTCGCGGTGCTCGGTGCCGGGGCCTACGGCATGTCGATGGCGAGCACCTACAACACCCGACCACTCGCCGCCGAGGTGCTGGTCGACGGCGACCGCTGGGCGGTGATCCGGCCGCGACGCAGCGTCGAGCAACTGCTCGCGGACGAACAGTATCCGGACTGGCTGGCGTAGATCTTCGTCCCGGACGGAGGACTCAGCCCGGAGGGCTTTCGCTGGATCAGCCGCTCGTGTTTCGCTAGGGACGACTCGACCCACCGACGCCATTGACGCGTCAGCGCACGGCGCTCCTTTCGCCTGGCCCGAGCTGCTGACCTTGCCCACCGAAGGCCGTGACTTAGGTTTCGACCCGTGCCCGCACCCTTCTACAGCAAGCCCACCGAGTCTGACCGGCGCGATCGCTGGTCATGGCAGCTCGGCCGCTTCTTCGGAATCCCGACCCGGATCCACTTCAGCTTCGTGCTGGTGCTGCTCTGGATCGGGATCTCCACGTGGACGGCCGCCCACTCCGGGCTCGCAGTGCTCTTCGGTCTGCTCTTCGCTTCGGCCGTGTTCGTCTGCGTGCTCGCGCACGAGTTCGGCCACGCCCTCGTCGCGCGGCGCTTCGGCGTGCGTACGCGGCGAGTCACGCTGCTGCCGATCGGCGGCGTCGCGGAGCTCGAGCGCACGCCCACCGATCCGCGCGCCGAGATGTGGATCGCCGCCGCCGGGCCGGCCGTGAACCTGGTGATCGCCGCGGTGCTCGGCGCCGTCGCGCTCGTCAGCGGGCTCTTGGGCGGCACCGGCTTGCTCGCGACCGTGCTCGGCGGGTTGATGTGGGCCAACCTGATGCTCGCGCTCTTCAACCTGATCCCCGCGTTCCCGATGGACGGCGGGCGGGTCTATCGGGCCTGGGCCGAGCGCAAGGTCGGTCGCTTGAAGGCGACCGAGAAGGCCGCCACGCTCGGCCGCTGGCTCGCGCTGGGCTTCGGCGCGTGGGGTCTGTTCACCGGTAGGCCGCTGCTCGTGCTGGTTGCCGCGTTCGTCTACTTCGCCGCGCGCCGCGAGCTGTGGCAGGTCCGTCAGCTCGCCGCCTACGAGCAGCAGCGCGCCCAGCAGGCGCAGTGGCTCGGTGGCCCGGGCTTTCACTCCGAGTTTGGCGGGTTCGTGAATCACCCGGGCTCGCGCTCTGCTGCGGGACGGCCGTTGATCGACGTCGAGACGCCCGGATACGAGCCGCCCACCACGACTTGGCAGCATGACCCGACGAGCGGCAAGCCGCGGGTGATCATCATCCGTCGCTGACGGCAGGGCTAGCCATGCGAGCCGCGCTTCGACCCCGATACACATTCGCCGAGTACCTCGAGATCGAGCGACTCAGCCGCGAGGTCAAGCACGAGTACGTCGGCGGCGAGATCTTCGCGATGGCGGGTGGCTCGGTCGAGCACTCGGCGCTAGCGACCGCGCTCGTGGGGCTGCTCTTCGCCCACCTGCGTGGAGGTCCATGTCGCCCTCACGGCTCGGATCTACAGATCAGCATTCGTGCCGCCGACGTCGCCACCTACGCCGACGTCGCGGTCGTCTGCGAGCCTGTCGAGCGCGACCCCGAGTCGCCCGCGCACGTGACCAACCCGCGGGTCATCGTAGAAGTGCTCAGCCCCACGACCGAGCGCTACGATCGCGAGCAAAAGCGGCTCTACTACCAACAGCTGGACTCGTTGTGCGAGTACGTCTTGGTCGCGCAGGATCGCCGCCGCGTAGAAGTGTGGCGTCGCGCCGACGGTGATTGGGTCCACGCCACGTACGAAGCGGGCAGCGAGGCGCCGCTGCGCTCGATCGGCTATTCGCTGGATGTCGACGAGCTCTACGCGGCGGCCGGGGTCTGCTAGTCGCCTCTGGTAGATTCTCGCCGTGCGCATCGGTATCGACGTCGGCGGCACCAAGATCGAAGGCATCGCGCTCGACGGCCAGGGCCACGAGCTCGCTCGTCGGCGCGTGCCGATGCCCTCCGACTACTCCGAGGCCATCACCGCGCTCACCAACCTCGTGCACGCGCTCGAGGCCGAGGTCGGCGAGCGAGGCAGCGTCGGGGTCGGACACCCAGGAATCACCTCACCGGCGACCGGGACGATCAAGAACGCGTTCTCCACCTGCCTGCTCGGTCACACGCTGCGCGAGGATCTCGAGCAGGCGCTCGCGCGACCGGTTCGCCTCGCCAACGACGCCAACTGCTTCGCCGTGTCCGAAGCGACCGACGGCGCCGCCGCGGGCCTCCCGGTCGTGTTCGGCGTCATCTTGGGCACCGGCGTCGGCGGTGGCTTGGTGATCGACGGCCGACCGATCGTCGGCGTCAACGCGATCGCCGGCGAGTGGGGGCACGTCCCGCTCCCGTGCCCGCGCGACGACGAGCGCCCGGGCCAGCCCTGCACCTGCGGTCGGCTCGGCTGCATCGAGGGGTGGCTGTCCGGCCCCGGCCTCGACCGCGATCACCAGGAGCACCTGCGCGCGCAGGGGAGGGCGATGGCGCTGCCGATGACCGCCGCCGCGATCGTTGCCGCAGCCGAGGCCGGTGACCCAGCCAGCCGAGCCACGATCGAGCGCTACTGCGAGCGGCTCGCCCGAGCGCTCTCGGTCATCATCGACATCGTCGACCCCCACGCGATCGTGCTCGGCGGGGGTCTGTCCAACATTCGCGCCCTCTATGATCGGGTGCCCGAGCTGTGGCGCGAGCACGTGTTCTCGGATCGCG
>CBFGLP010000971.1:0-2330 GCA_965649595.1 uncultured Myxococcales bacterium
CGGCCAGGACCACGAGCGCGAGGAGAACCGTGCACGCTCGGTTCATGCGGGGACCCTACACGAAGGTCCCCAGCATGCAAAATCCGCTGCGTCATCCGACCTCGAGGCACGCGCGCGCCTCGATGACCGCCTCGCGTGCGCCCATCAACGCGAGCACGTCACCTGCCTCGACTCGCAGCTCGGGGCCCGGGCCGATGATGTTCTCGCCCCCGCGAGCGATGGCCAACACGGTCGCGCCCGTGCGCGCGTGGAGGTCGAGGTCGGCGAGCGAGCGTCCGACCGCGGGCGAGTTGGCTCCGACCGAAACTCCTTCGACGTGGCCGAGGCCCGGCAGCAGGGTCTCGACGGTGTTGGCTTCGAGCTGAACACTCGACGCGCTCGGGTGCGGGTCTGCGGCTCCGGTCGCGTGGTCGGTGGGCGCGGACTGACGAATCAAGGCCAGCACGACCTCGGCGCCTGCCTTGAGGTGACCATCGAGGTTGGCGGTGTTCCGCCACAGCACCGGGAGCAGGACCAGCATCGCCACGGCGATCAGCAGCGCGTTCCAGGGCCCACCGATGAAGGGCTGAGTGAACGCGAGCACCGGCGTACCGACGACGAGGATCACTCCGAGTTGGAGGATCACGATCATCGCCCGACGTGGGGCATTGGCGAGGTCCGGTCGGTTCCCGCGGACCCCGGGCAAGAGCTGCTCGCCCAGCATCCGCGCGAGCCGACCGGCGGCCCTGGCCATGCTGATCACGAAGGGCAGCGATGCGACGATCACCAGCGCCTGATAGCCGAGCTTGGCGAGCGTCTGGCCGAGGCCGAGCTGGTCGGTCGCCAGCGAGATGGCCCGGTCGTGGATCAGCTTGCCCGCCACCGCGAGCGCGACGAGACCCAGAGCGTCGAACGCGAGCACCCGCAGCGGGCGGCGAAACTGCGAGCGATCCCCTGGACCTTGCTCGCGCAGCGCCTCGACCCACGCCTCGTAGAGGCTCAGCAGCGTGCGGGTGGACTGCGGCAGGCGATGATCGATCCACGTGATGATCGCCTCGCTGCGCTGGACCAAGAAGGGGGTGGTGAAGCTGGTCGCGATCGCGACGGCGACCAAGATGGCCGCGAAGCGGGGCTCGACGACGCCCGCCGCCGTGCCGATCCCGGCCATGATGAACGCGAACTCGCCGAGCTGACCGAGCGCGAGGCCAGCCGCCAGCGATCGCCGGAGGTTGGCGCCGCCGAGCAACCCGCCGAGCGTGACGGCCAGCAGCTGACCGACCACGACCAGCGCGAACACGGCGAGCGTGGCCCCGAGGTTGTCCCAGACCAGCTGCGGATCCACGCTCATCCCGACCGAGACGAAGAACACCGCGACGAAGAGATCTCGAACCGGACGGATCAAGTGATCGACGTCGTGGCCCTTGCCCGACTCGGCCACGAGCATGCCGGCGACGAACGCCCCGAGCGCGGTCGAGTAGCCGAAGGTCTGGGCCAAGAGCGCGAGACCGAAGCAGAGCCCGCCGGCCGTGACGACGCGGGTCTCCGGTGACCCGATGGTCTCGATCAAGCGAACCAGGCGTGGAACGACCAAGAGCCCGCCGATCAGCAGCGCTACGAGGAAGAGCCCGAGCTCCAAGAGCGTGCGGCCGAGCGCTTCGGCCGAGACGCCGAGGCCAGTGGCGATCGCCGTGAGCACGGCGAGCAGAGCGATCGCTACGACGTCCTGAATCACCAGCGTGCCGAACACCAGCTCGCGCATGCTGGGCTCGGGCGGATGCGCCTCGAACACCTTGGACACCACCATCGTGCTGGAGATCGCCAGCGCGCCGCCGAGGAACAGCGACTCGACCGCGGTCCAGCCGAGCAGGTTGCCCAGCGCGTGGCCTGCCCACGCCATCATCGAGATCTGAACCAAGGCGAGCAGGCCCGATCGTGGCAGCACCCGCGTGAAGCGATCGAGGCTGAATTCGAGCCCGACGCTGAACATGACGAGCACGACGCCGAACTCCGACATCGCATGGACGCGGTCGGTGTCGGCGAAGATCGGCAGCGGCGTGTGCGGGCCGATGACCAGGCCCGCGAGCAAGTAGCCGAGCAAGGGCGGCTGCGCGAGCAGGCGAAAGCCGATGCTGGTCAGCGCGGCGACGCACAGGACGACCGCGAGGTCGGTGAGGAAGTTGGGGCTCGCCGAGCTCGCGGCCAGCAGGGAAACGAAGCTCACCAGCGAAGGATAGCCAGGCAGAGCAGCGCTGGACAAACCTTCGCGCGTCGTTGGCCCGCGCCGACGCACACCCTCAGGACGTCGCGAACGCGCCCCAGAACAACACAGCAAAGCCCCCGATCTCGGCGGT
>CBFGLP010000972.1:0-2858 GCA_965649595.1 uncultured Myxococcales bacterium
GCCCAAGGAAGCGGCCGAGGCCTACAAGAAGGCCAAGCGGATCGACCCCAACAAGCCCGACGTGCTCTTCGGTCTCGGCATGGCCTACGCCGAGATCCCGCAGCGCAAGGAGGCCGAGGAGACGCTCAACGAGTTCCTCAACAAGGCCGGCGATTCGCCCGAGCACGTCAAGAAGGCCGCGCAAGACACGATCGTGCGCATGCAGGGCCCGCTCTGATCGATTCGACGGGGTCGGCCCTCCGCTGGCGCTCGCCAACCGAGCGCGAGGATCGGGCAGGACCCACGAACACAGCAGAGCCTTTCGCGCGGACGGGTGCGCGGCGGGTCCACGCTCGTTCCCGTCGGGCTGACCCAGACTCAGCTCCAGCCAGCCGAGCTCGTGGATCACCACACGGGCTCGGCTAAGCCGTGCACCTCCCCGTGTCCCGAGCTGGCTCGACGAGCGAGCCCCCAGCGTGATGTGGTCGGTGGCACCAACCCGAGTACTGGCTGGTGGCGACCGAGTTGGGCCTCTAGGCCACCAAAATGGCCCACAGAGCGCTTCCATCAGGCCGGGACTGAAAGGCCTCACAGCACCTCGAGCTCTCCCGCGTGATGTGCCGAGGGGCTCGCGGGTTCGCCCATTGCCGTCGTAGAGGCCGGTATGACCCCGCGAACGAGCGATCGTGGGTGCTCGATCGCCATGGCGACCCGGTGCGCTTTCTCGTTACCTAACGAGCGTTCGGGGCCGCTCCGCTCGCGTTGAGCGGCGCGGGTCCGCCGTGATATATCGGCGCGCCAGCCAGTGAGCGCAGCAGAGGCTGGCAGCATAGGGCCCAGATGGAAGTCACCCAGCGGATCAAGGCACGGCTCAAGGAAGTCCAGGACTGGAACTCGATCGTCGACGAGATCGAGCAGGAAGCCGGCACTCTCGCGAGCCCCGTGGAGCAGTCGCGAGCTCTCTTCGAGCTCGCTCGCGCATGCGAGGACATGCTGCTCGACAAGGCGCGGGCGATGACCTGCTACCAGAAGGCGTTCAAGCTCGACCAGACCAACCTGGTCGCGCTCGAGTGCGCCCGCGAGATTTATCGGGAGATGGGGACGCTCGACATGGTCGCGCGTCTGATGGGGCTCGAGCTGCAGCGTGGCGGCAGCGACCCAGCGCGCGCTCCGGCGCTCAACTACGCCTACGGAACGGCGATGTTGAATCTGCGCCAGATCGACACCGCCAAGAACTTCCTCGCAGCCGCTGCCACTGCCGAGCCCGACAACGCCACCTATCAAGCCCGCTTCCAAGAGACCCTCTACGATCGCAACAATTGGCAGTTCGCGTTCGACAACCTGGTCGAGCAGCTGGCGGCGCTGACCGGCTCCGATGATCCACTCGGAGCCGAGGTCAGCAACCGCGGGCCACAGGTCGCGTCGCTCTACCTGCGCGCGGCTCGGATCCTCCAGCAGGAGTCGCCCGAGGATCCGCGCCTGCTCTCGGCGCTGTTCAAGGCCCTCGACGCCGACCCGACCGACGCCGAGGCCGGGTTCATGGCTGAGACGATCTTGCAGGCCGGTGGCCACCTGCAGCATATCCAGCAGCTGCAGGATCGCCGCGCGAGCCTGATCGCCGACGCGGACGAGCGCACGCGTGCGTACGAGCGGTTCGGCACGATCTGGCAGATCCGTCTGCAGAACCCGACGATGGCGGCGTACTTCTACCGCCAGGCGCTCGAGCTGGCCTACGAGTACGGGATCGCCGATCGCTTCCCCTGGCACCTGGCCGCGTTCCGTCAGGTCCGGCTGGTCGCGGTCGAGGCCGGACAGACCGAAGGCTTGATCGCGCTGGCCGATCGCGGGCTCGAGATCCTGCACGATCGCGACGAGGCTGCCGTGCTCGCGCTGCAGGCCGGCGAGTTCGCGTGGCTGTCTCTGCAGGACATCGACTCGGCGCGTCGCTTCTTCGCGCTCACGCTCGTGCGCGCGCCCGACAACGCGGTCGTGACCGCGTTCGAGGCCGAGCACGGCTCGATCGATGTCGGCGAGCCGGTCGCCGAGGCACCGGTGGAAGAGCCGGTTGTCGAGGCGGCGGTGGAAGAGCCGATCGGCGAAGCTCCCGTCGAAGAGCCGGTGGTCGAAGAGCCGGCGGTGGAAGAGCCGGTCGCCGAAGAGCCGGTCGTCGAGGCACCGGTGGAAGAGCCGGTCGCCGAAGAGCCGGTCGCCGAGGCGCCGGTGGAAGAGCCGGCGGTGGAAGAGCCGGTCGCCGAGGCGCCGGTGGAAGAGCCGGCGGTGGAAGAGCCGGCAGTCGAAGAGCCGGCAGTCGAAGAGCCGGTCGCAGCCGCTCCGGTGGAAGAGCCCGTCGCGGCGCCCGAGCCTGCTCCTGCTCCCGCACCCGAGCCGGTCGCAGCCGCGCCCGCGCGCGAGCCCGGCCCGACCGTCGAGCTCGGCGACGAGAGCTACACCGAAGAGGAGATGGCGCTCGTCCAGCAGGGGCTCGAGGCCGACAAGAAGGGCGGCAAGAAGGCGCTCGACACCTGGCGCGACATCGTCACCAAGCTGCCCGACAAGAACTTCCCGCGCGAGCGGCTCAAGGCGCTCTACATCGAGGGCGGCAAGTGGAGCAACGTCGCCGATCTCTACAAGGATCAGCTCAAGCGCGGTGACGACGACGCGACCAAGATCCCGGTCTACTGGGAGCTGATCATCCTCTACCGCGATCAGCTCAAGCAGCCTGGCTTGGTCGTCACGACCTTGGCCCAGCTCGAGAAGCTCTGCGAGCAGGTCGGCGACGACGTCGAGCTGCTCAAGGTCGTCGAGGCCCAGCAAGAGCAGTTCGAGCAGATGAAGCGCTGGCCGGATCTGATCAGCCGGATCCGTCGCCGCGCCGAGCT
>CBFGLP010000973.1:0-3190 GCA_965649595.1 uncultured Myxococcales bacterium
CGCGCGCTGGAGTACGCGCACAGCCAGGGGCTCGTGCACCGCGACGTCAAGCCGGAGAACGTGATGGTCGGCCGGTTCGGCGAGGTCGTGCTGATGGACTGGGGCATCGCCCACGTCATGCGCTCGCACGATCGCAAGACCATGGGCCTCGCCGGCGAGCGAGCCTCGACCGAGACCGTCGACGGCTCGCTGGTCGGCACGCCGCAGTACATGTCGCCCGAGCAGGCGGCCGGTCAGGTCGCCGAGCTCGACGGCCGCAGCGATCTCTATAGTGCGTTCGTGGTGCTCTGGGAGCTGCTGACGCTCACGCCCTACGTCAGCAGCGAGGGCAAGTCGGCGATCCAGACGATCGTCGCGGCGCAGCAGCGGCAGTACCCCAGCGCGATCGATCCGGTCTGGGAGCACCCCCACCAAAAGGCGATCGCGGTCGAGCTGCGCCACTACCTTCGCTACGGGCTGATGCCCAACAAGCAGGATCGCTACGCCAGCGTCAGCGAGGCGATCACCGAGCTCGAGCGCGTGCGCGCCGGCGACTTCGGCGTGCACTGCTCGGTCACGTTCATGAAGCACAACAACCAAAAGTTGGTGCGCTTCATGGATCGCCACCCGATCGGCTCGCTGGGGCTGGCGATCGTCAGCGCGCTGGTGCTCCTCGGCGGCCTCGGTGGCTGGGTCGCCTGGGCGCTCTGAGCTATTGCTGCGCGCTCGCCCGCTCGCCCTCGCCTGCTTCGACCCCGAGCTCCTCGAGCACCTCGCGCTCGTCGTCGTCGGGCTCGTCGGCGGCCTTTTGCTTGAGCTCCTCCCGTCGTCGCCGGCGGTAGAACACGACCTCCTCGGCCAGCCCGAGCACGACGAAGAGCGAGAGCAACGAGACCAGCACGAGCGGCCCGTTGAAGCGCACGAACGCGATCACGCAGGCGGCCGCGAGCGCGACGATCACGGCGATCGTGCGCTTGTTGGGGCGCAGATCCTTGAACGAGCGGAACCGGACCCGGCTGATCATCAGGTAGCTGAGCACCACCACGACGCCCGCGATCGCGGCGTGGTTGCTGACCTCGATCACCCCGATCGCATGGTTGGCGAGCACCAGCGCGACCAGCAGGTTGGCGGCGATCGGGATCGGTAGCCCCATCATGTACTTGCCCGGGGTCTTGCTGACCTGCACACCCGCGGCGGCCTTGCGGGCCTTCTCGGCCTGCTCGCGCATGCTCAGCACGTTGAAGCGAGCCAGTCGCAGGGCCCCGCAGGCGACGAACACGAACGCGACGACCAGGCCCCAGATGCCCAGCTCGGACAGACCCCAGCGGTAGACCAGCATCGCGGGCGCGACCCCGAAGGTGATCACGTCGGCGAGGCTGTCGAGCTGCATGCCGAGGTCCGACTGGGTCCGGGTCAGCCGGGCGATCCGGCCGTCGGCGCCGTCGAAGAGCAGCCCGAGCACGATCGCCAACGAGGCCTTGTAGAGCAGCTCCTGATCGCTCGCGGCACCCTCCGTGTGGAGGCGGGCGGCCAGCACGATGCTGTAGAAGCCGCAGAACACGCTGGCGAGCGTGAACAGGTTGGGGAGGATGAAGTAGGTCTTGCGGAAATCCACGCGGGCCCGAAGCGTGATCCTAACACGATCGCGCGACTTGCGGCGCGTTGGACTTTCTTCTCGTCGACGCACAGGTCAGCATCGTCGCCGCATGGCCATGCTCCTGCGCATCGCCTACGAGGGCACCGACTTCCACGGGTTCGCGCGCCAGCGCGAGCCGGTCCAACGAACCGTGCAAGGCGAGCTCGAGCGGGCGCTCGCGCTGATCTACAAGCAACCGATCGTCACGCGCGGCGCGAGCCGGACCGACGCGGGCGTGCACGCGCGCGGTCAGGTGGTGGCCTTCTCGCCTCCCTTCGCGATCCCGCCCCGCGGTCTGCTCTTGGGCCTCGCCGCGCATCTGCCCCGCGACCTGATCGCCAGCGCCGCCTGGGAGCTGCCCGATCCACCCGAGGGCCCGCTCGATCCCCGCCACCACAACCTGGGCAAGCACTATCGCTACCGGATCCGCCCGACCTCGCTGCGCGACCCGATCAGCGCCCGCTTCGAGTGGCACCTGCCTCGCCCGCTCGATCCCGCGGTGATGCAAGCGGCCGCGCGCCGCTTCGTCGGCGAGCACGACTTCGCGGGCTTTCGTGCCGCCGACTGCCAAGCCAAGACCACGCGGCGTCGCGTCCACGCGGTCGACCTCCAGCAGATCCCGCTCGGGCAGCTCGACGGTCTGATCGGCGACCCCGGCCGGATCGACGGCGCCGACTCGCTAGGCGCGTTGATCATCGACGTCCGCGGCGACGCCTTCCTCAAGAACATGGTGCGGATCATGGTGGGTACCTTGGTCGCGATCGGGCGCGGCCAGTTCGGCGCCGAGCGGATCGACGAGGTGTTCGAGACCGGAGATCGGACCCGCGCCGGCTCGACCGCCCCCGCGTGCGGGCTCACGCTCATGGAAGTGATCTGGCCCGACCGCTGGCCGCCGCAGCGCGAGCGAGCGGGTGAGCAGCACGAGCTCGACGACGAAGCTGGATGACGATCTGGGCACCCTAGCCAGCCTCCCGCGCCTGAGCACCAGAGCTCGGCGAAACATTTCGACACGTACGTGACTCGGTCGCACGATCAAATCGTGCCGATCCGACATGCGCCGGGATCGGCGGCCGCGTTGCGTGGCCGCCCCTGCGGGTCCCCTTCTTGCACGGTGGCTCGACGTTCGGCCGAGCCTCGCGCTCGCACGAAGGAGACCCCATGTCGATTCACTTACTGCAAGACGAGGGCATGTCCCTCGATCGTCAGCTCGACTTCACCTGGAAGGACATGGTCCGCCTGCCCTTCAGCAAGCTCGACTCCGACGCGTTCACGCGTGTCCGGGTGATCTTGATGAACGGCATCGAAGCCGAGTCCAATCGCTTCTCCCACTCGGCCGCGCGGATGAACCGCGAGCTGCAGTACCACCTCGCGCTGGTTCGCCGGGTCGAGCAATTCCAGCAGACGATGGTCAACTGGCTGCTGCCGGCCGACCAGAGCGTGCTCGAGACCACGATCGGCTATGAGCAGGTCGCTATCGAGGTCACCGCCGCCGTCGCGATCGCGGAGCCCAATCCCTACCTGGCCCAGGTCTACCGGTTCGGCCTGCTCGAGGACTTCGACCACATGTACCGCTAC
>CBFGLP010000974.1:0-3391 GCA_965649595.1 uncultured Myxococcales bacterium
AATCGGCGAAAGAAGCCGGGCGAGGCCGAGACCGACGTGAACGCCGAGGCCGAGACCGACGTGAACGCCGAGGCCGAGACCGAAGTGAACGCCGAGGCCGAGACCGACGTGAAGCCCGAGGCCGAGGCGAGCACGAGGGAGGAAGAGGTCCGGCGTCGACGGGCTGCCTTCAAGGTCATCGACAGCGACGACTGAGGGGCCGTCTCGTCGCCACGAATCAACTGGAGGTCGGCGGGGCCAAGCTCCCGCCGACCCCTCCGCGCGACCGCCCAAGAGCGCGTGGTCTCGAGCTCCGTGTATCCAACGAGATCGTGCAACCGAGATCTTCACGCTCATGGAACACAGTTAGCGCCGAATAAGGCTCATTGCATGTCGGCGCGCTCCCGATACGCTCGTCTCATGGGGTCCTCGAACCCACCGGGGGCTCAGAGACATGGCACGTCCAAATATCGACTTACGAATCGAGCCCATGGAGGACGGACACATCCTGTACCTCCCGGTTGCCCCTTCGACCCGCGATGCGCTGCCATCCGCAGTTTTGTCGCTCTTACTACGGATTACAAACAACGAATCTGTCGAGCTTCGCCTCAACGCCGTCCAGCTAGCGTTCTATGTCCCACCCACCAGGAGCCCCGTCGATGCCATCGTGATCTCGGCGGACGTGACCATCGCCCCGAGCACGACGGGGTTTTGGAGCAACCGGCGCGAGCGGTCGCCAGCTCGCATGGACGACAGCGTGCTCTTGCCATTGCCTGCGCCTGTCTCCGTCATGATCATATTGTCATTCGACGGCTTCGACGACGTGTCGGTCTTCCATCCAATGACATCACACCTAACCCCGGTGCCTGCCCAGGCCTACGCCTTCCCTGCACGTGCCGAAGATCTCCGTCCTGGTGAATACTGGACGGGCTCGAGCTTCACGCACGCGACGGGGAGCTTCGGCTCGCAGCTCTACGCTCACGACATGGGCGTGATTGGCTGGGACGCCACACTGGGTCGGTGGAGCCGGACGCTGGTGGGCACCGACGGAACGATGAATGAGCACTATCGCGTCTGGGGCAAGCCGGTATATGCGATGGCGGATGGCAAGGTCATCCATTGGCTGGACGACTTCCCCGAGAACCCCACCCCCGGGGAAACGCGCGCCGAAGTCCACGATCGCTCGCGACAGGATTATCCACCGGCTGGAAATCACTTCTATATTCAGCACGGAGACGAGGTCGTGCTCTATGCTCACATGCAATATGGCTCGCTCAACCCGGCGCTGTGCCGGGTCGGTGCAGAGGTCAGGCTCGGTGACCAGCTAGGCCTCGTCGGTAACTCGGGGAGGAGCTCTGGGCCACACCTTCACATCCACGCAATCATGGGAGATGAGCCGGAGGACACACCCCATGATCACGATGGATTCTTACGGCCTCTGTTGTTCGACTGCTTCAGCGTGATCGCGCTCGACCAACTCGACCCCGTGAGTGGTGCTGGGCCCTGGGTCACCGTCCGAGACATGGGCCTCCCTGCGTTCGGGCCGAATGCGATATATCCCGATGGTTGCAGCCTCATGAAGCTGCGCCCAGGGGGCGGTATCCCGTTTCTCGAGTACCGTGTGCTCGATCTCTTGGTGCTGCTGCTGGACAGCAAGGTGTACTCCTGGCTCGAGCTCGCGGATCCGCCACCGCTGCGCCACATGCAGCCTCGGATCAATGCCCTGATCGAAGGACTCACGCTCGGGCAAAGGACCCAGGCCAAGGCGCGGGTCGACTCGTTACGCAGGTACCTCGATGCCGTGGATGCTGCGCTCTGATTCGCTACCTCCGTACACTCCCGTCGAGCCTGATATACTCAGCTCATGACGCGCCTCCTTCCGGTCCTCGCTCTGCTCCTCGGCCTCGGCCTCGGCCTCGGGGCGTGTGATCGCAAGTGGGACTTCGCGTGCAGTGCTGTCTGGACCGACAATGGCAAAGAGGTCTGGCGTAAGGACTTCACCTACCCGCAGATGACCGATGAGAAGGCCGCGACCGCCCGCTGCAAGGAAGACATGCTCGAGGCCCGTCCGCGAGGTGCCGACGCGGCCGTCTGCGAGTGCAAGGGCATCGAGTAGCGACCTGCGTCCGTGCCCGGTCACGATCGGGAACTTCCGATTGGGACACATGTCGCGCCCGCCATGCCGGGACCCGCCTCGCGCTCGCCATCCATCCCGCTCGCGCTCGCCCTGCTCCCCACCCTGATCGCCTGCACGCCTGCGACCGAAGGTCGGCCCTTCGAGACGCGGATGCTCGCGGCTCACAACAAAGCCCGCACAGCGGTGACGCCCGAGCCGAACACTCCCCTGCCCCCGCTGCGCTGGTCGGACGCCCTGGCCGAGGACGCGGCGCGCGTGGCAGAGCGCTGCCGCTTCGAGCACAGCGGCGGGCCCCACGGCGAGAACCTGTACGCCCGGCCAGCTGCGACATCCGCCGAGCATGTCGTCGCGCGCTGGTCCGGCGAGGCCGAGCACTACGACCTGGCCAGCAACCGCTGCGAGCACGGACAAAAGTGCGGGCACTACACGCAGGTCGTTTGGGAGCAGACCACCGCGGTCGGTTGTGCGGTCGCACGCTGCGAGGATGCGTCACCCGAGTGGGCGAGGGCGACCGGCACCGCGACGCCCGAAGATCCCTTTCCGGCTTGGGATGACTGGAACCTGTGGGTCTGCCACTACGAGGTTCGCGGCAACCGTCGGGGCCAGCGGCCCTACGTGGCAGCCTTGGATCGTTGAGCCCTGTTGATTCGAACCGGATGGTGACGCACGCTCGTGGCCGCATGGCCACCACCGCCGACCTGATCGCCCGCTACTACGCCGCCTTCAATGCCGGTGATAGCGAGGGCATGCTCGCCTGCCTCGCCGACGACGTTCGCCACGACGTGAACCAGGGCAGCGCTCGGCACGGCAAGGGGGCGTTCGCCGAGTTCTGCTCCCACATGTCTCGCTGCTACAGCGAGACGCTGACCAACATCGTCATCATGACCGAGCCGACCGGGGCCCGCGTCGCTGCCGAGTTCATCGTCGAGGGGAAGTACATCGCCAGCGACGAAGGGCTACCCGAGGCCAAGGGTCAGACCTACCGCCTGCCGGCCGGGACCTTCTTCGAGGTTCGCGGCGGGCGAATCACCAGGGTCACCACCTATTACAACCTGCAAGACTGGATCGCGCAGGTCTCGGCATGAGCCTCCGCGTCGAGCCCCTGACCGGAGCGGCGCTGACCACCGCTCTGCCCGAGGTCGCCCGGCTCCGCATCGAGGTGTTCCGCGCCTTCCCCTACCTCTACGACGGCGACCTGGCGTACGAGGAGCGCTACCTCGCCGCTTATGCGGCGAGCCCCGGAGCGATCGTGGTCGGCACGTTCGATGGCGACCG
>CBFGLP010000975.1:0-15870 GCA_965649595.1 uncultured Myxococcales bacterium
ACGGCGGTCTTGTGCGGGAAGCGGACCTCGCCCCACTCCTCCCACGGGGTGCTGTTGGCCCAGTTGCGCACGCGGGCCTGGTCGACGCGCGGCTCGCCGACCAGCCGCTGCGTGCGGGGATCATCGAGGAACAGGAAGTGCGCCATCGAGAGGAACCACTGCCGACCAAAGCCGCGGTGTCGGACCTCGGGCTCGCCGACCGCCATGTGAAAGCCGCGATCGTAGTCGTCGGCGGCGTAGTAGGGGCCGAGGCGATCTTCCTTGGCCCAGTAGATCTCGAAGTAGGCGAACGGCCGATCGTCGAACCAGCCGATCGTCGGGAGCATGTGTGGATCGGCGAGCCGCGCCTCGATGTACTCGCGCAGCCGCTCGCGCGGCCAGGCCTGCTCCCAGAAGGCGGCGACGACCGGGTCGTTCATCCAGCGACAGAATCGGTCGAAGTCGCGGTCGAGGTCGAAGCGGTGGAGCGAGAAGGTCTGGGCGATCTGCGGGCAGTGCCGCCGGTAGAGGAGCTCGGCCGCCTCGATCGGTCGGCGCGGGTGCTCGATGCCCCCGCTGAGGATCCGCTCGGTGCTCCCTAGCGGGAGCCGCTCGGCGCGGTGATGAAAGGGCGTCGGTCGCTGATAGAAGGACTCGCGCACGATCGGGCTACCGAGGTGATCGATGTGGCGAAGGGCGGGGCGGGTCGAGAAGAGGTGATCGACGACCAGGTCGTGCTCGTTCGGGCTGGCGGGGTCGAGCCAAGCCAGGCGCGCGCGGCCCTTCGCGCTGGACAGCGAGAGCGTGAAGCGGCGCTGGTGCTCGGCCACCCGCAAGCACCCGCGCTGCTCGGTCGGGCCCGCGTCGTGGAGCTCGACGCTCGCGTCGGCGATCGCAAAGCCGCCGACGCGAGCCCAGGCCTCGATGAGCGCCACCGGCTCGGGTTGCTCGGCGCGCGCCAGCCGGTTGGGCATCGGGCGGTAGATCGTCATTGGATCCCGCAGCGCGACCTCGTCGACCCCGCTGGCGAAGCAGCGCAGGTTCGCCTTGGTCCACAGCGTCGGCGAGTCGAGCAGGTAGTCGAGCGCGCGTGGGTCCGCGGGCGCCTGCTCGCGGAGCCGCTCGAGCCGAGCTCGGAGCTGCTCGAGCAGGAGCGACTGCGCGACGCCGGGCACCATCGCGAGCGAGGCGATCACGTTGAACACGCCGTTGATCACGACCGAGTAGGACCAGACCCGCTCGGCCGTCGGTGAGCGGAAGCTCGCCCGCTCGAGGCCCGGCACGCGCTCGCCGAAGCGACGCAGCGCCAGCTCGGAGTACGCGGTCCCTTGGCCGTCACGAAAGTACGCGCGCGTCGGCGAGAGCCCGGTCAGCTCACCCTGCTCGTCGAAGCCGAGTACGAGGTTCTGCTGGTGCGCGCTGAGCAAGAGCCCGTGCTCGGCTTGGGCAGCGACGATCGGCTCGAGCACGTTGGTCAGGAACGCCTCGAACCAGCGCTCGACCAGCTCGAGCGGCCGTCGACCCGCGCGAGCGGCCGCCTGCTCGAGCCGCAGCGCGAGCCGGCTTTTTCCGGTGCGTGGGTGATCTTGAAGTAGCGTCGCGAGCATCTCGACCGGCGCCGTCGCATGGGAGAAGGGGTTCTCTCGCAAGGCCACGAAGCCGAACTGCAGCGGCGCTCGGCTGTCGCCGCGCAGACCAAAATAGGCAGGCTCGCGGAGGATCCGGAAGCTCGGGTAGCGACGCTCGAGCTCGGCCGCGTCGGTCTGTTCGAGCACGCGGCCGAGCACTAGCCCGCGCTCGAGCTCGTCGAGCGAGAGGCTGCGCAGCGAGTTGGTCAGGCGCAGCGGCAGCGAGAACTTGAGCATCCAGCGTGACCAGGGGGCGTGCAGCGTCCGTTGCGACGAGGTCACCGACCAAGCCCGACCGAGCGGACCGAGCGGTCGCAGCTCTCCGCGAGCGAGGCCCGACTGCGTGTCGCCGTGCGCGAGCAAGCTGCGGTGCTGGAGCGGATGCAGCGGCAGCAGCACGAGCTCGGGCCCGAGCGCGGCGGCTCGCTCGGCCCACACGGGCTCGTCGGCGATCAGCTGAGCGAGCAACGAGGGCGCCGCCTCGCCACCACCGATGAACAAGCGCTCCCGCGCGATCGCCCACATGAAGAGCGGGGTGCGTCCGCGAAGCTCCGCGATCAAGCTCGCGTCGCTCGCGTCGCTCAGCCCCTCGCGCAGGCGCGGGGCCGGGTGGACCGAGTGGCCGAGCAGCAGGCCTTGCTCGGCGCCGATGAAGTCGAGCGGTCCCGTGATCAGCTGTTCGAGCTCATCGACGCGGGCGTCGAGCGTCGCCTCGAGGTTGGCCACGCTCGCGCGTACGCGCGCGACGAAGTGATCGAGCGTCGCGCCCTGATCGAGCCCCAGCGCGCTCGCCAGCGTCGGCTCGGCGACCAGGCGGCCGAGCAGCTCGACTGTCGACAGCTCGCGCGTGGCACCGTCGTAGCCTCGCCAGCGCGCACGATCACAGGCCGCACGACCCACGCCGAACGGCCGCCGCAGCGGCACCTCGATCGCCCCGCGCAGGCTCGGCAGCGGCAGCTCGATCCACGCTTGGCCGCACGCTTCGCGTGCCGACCACCCGTCGACCTCCCGCAAGAGCGCGCTGATCAGCGCTTGGCTGGACATGTCCAGCGTACCTGGCTCGACTACACCGAGAGCTCGCTCGTTCACCCTCGCCTCCTTCACGCTCAGTCCGGGATCACGCAGGCGCCGACGTGGGCCTGGTTGGGATCGGTCGCGCCGATTGCCTCGCACGCGGCCCCCTGCGCCTGCGCGGTGCAGGTGTTGGTGTCGCTCTGCGTGTCGCAGTAGTCCGTGCAGCAGTAGTCTTCGGGTCCGCAGCCAGCGACCTTCTGCGAGCAGTGCAGCCCCGCCGCGCAGCTGGCCCCGGTCGGGCAGGGCTCACCGATCTGGTTGCCCTCGGCACCTTGCGGGAAGCACACGAAGCCCTCCGGCGGCCGAAAGATGCACGCCTCGTTGCTGGCACACGAACCCGAGAGCAAGGGATCGCAGATCGGCGCGCACACGGGCAGCGAGCCGATGCCGACGCAGCGCTCTTGGCCTTCGCAGTCACCACCGACGCAGAATGGGTAGCAAGCGCCATCCCAGGGCGCGCCGTTGGGATCGAAGGGCCCGATGCACCACGACTGCGCGTCGCAGTCGTCGGTGCCGGCGATCACCCCGTCGTGCTGGCAGCTCTCGCCTTCGCCCTTGTCACCGAGCACCGGAAGGCAGACGAACTCCCAGTCCTCGGCGCCGCGCCGCAGCACGCACTTGTAGTCCTCGGGGCAGTCCTGCAGCTCTGCCTGACACTGCGCTCCCGCAGGATCGTCGGTGGTCTCGGAAGCGTCGCTCGTGTCGGTCGCGGCATCGTCGATCGCAGCCTCGCTGGTCGCGGTCTCGCTGGCCGCGTCGTCGTTCGTGCCCTCGGCGGAGCTCTCGTTGGTGCACGCCAGCACCGAGCACAGGCCGAACACCGCGAGCGGGGTCCTGAATGGTCCAGTCATGGGATGCAATTACTGAAATCGAAAACAATTTTCAAAATTAAACTTGAAACGTAGTTTGAGAGCAAATTCACTGATTTGAGCAGATCAGCGCTGAACTCGAATCGCGACTTCGGTCTACGTGAACTGCATTGGATCGGGTGGATCCACTCAAAGCGAGCGCGCCCGAGCGGGCCGAGCAGCTCAGCGATCAGTGATCGTGAGCGTGGCGATCACGACGAGCACGACCACCGAGCAAGCACCCAGCAAGGCTGGCCACCCTGGGCCGAGCAGCTCGAACGCGAGGCCGCCACCGAGCGGGCCGAGCACGCGACCGAGGCTGGCTGCCGACGAGGCGACGCCGAGGGTCCGACCCTGCTGATCCGCCGCGGCCCGCCGACTGATCGCGGCGTTCAGCGTAGGGAAGATCCACGCATTACCGAGGGCGACCACGGCTGCGCCGAACGCTATCGCGAGTGGATCTACCCCGAGGCCGATCGTGAGCAGGCCGAGCGCGAGGGTCAGCAAGCCGAGCCGCAGCGTCCACGCCTCGCCCGCTCGCGCGACGATCCTCCCGACCAGCAAGGCTTGGGCGAGCACGCTCACCACACCGACGAGCGTGAACAGCAGGCCGACCTCCCACGCGTGGTAGCCGAGCCTCCGCTCCACGAGCAGGGCAAAGGTCGACTCCATTGCCGCGAACGCGGCGAACGAGCCGAGGTTGATCAGCATCAACCATGTGAGCTCGGCTCGTCGCAGCGGGCTGGAGCTCGGTCCTCGCTCCGAGCGCGCGCGGCTCGGGCTAGGGCGGCTCTCGGGCAGCCAAGCGAAGGCCAGCAGCCAGTCGATCGCCGTGAGCGTCGCGGCGATAGCGAAGGGCAGGGCCGGCCACGCGGGCACCGAGAGCAGACCACCCAGCGTTGGCCCGAGCACGAAGCCGACCCCGATCGCCGAGCCGAGCACACCCATCGCTCGCGCGCGCTCGCTCGGCGGCAGTCGATCGGCGACGTAGGCCTGCGCCGTCGCGAGGTTGGCGCTGCACGAGCCCGCGAGCAGCCGGGCTGCGAACAGCAGCAGGAGGCTGTCGGCGACGCTCAGCAGCAGCATCGCGCTGCACGAGCCGGCGATCGAGATCAGCAGCACGCGCCGTCGACCCAGCCGATCACCGAGCCGACCGAGCAAGGGCGCCGCGAACAGCTGCGCGAGCGAGAAGCTCGCGGCGAGCATGGCCACCTGGGTCGGCGAGGCGCCGAAGCGCTCCGCATGAAAGGGCAGGACCGGGATGATGATCCCGAACCCGATCATGTCGAGGCAGAGCGTCAACCACAGCGCCACGAAGCTGCGCTGGGTGAGCGGGGCATCCGATCCGCTCACTCGACCCGCAGCTCGAAGCGGTTGAGCGCGTGGGAGGTCAACAGCTCGGGGCTGCGAGCGCGCAGCTCAGGCAGCGCGAGCCGATGCTCGAGCGGGACTCGATCGAGCAGATCAGGCGGCAGGTCGAGCATCGTCACGGAGTCGAGCAGGCGGTGGCCGCCCCACGCCTCGATCGAGCGCGGGTCGTCGCAGCCCCACACGAAGGGCGCCTGGTAGGTCTGCATCATCGGCTTGGGCACCGACTCGAGCGCTCGCCGAGCGACCGTGTCGAACACGAACGTGCTGCCCGGAAAGGCTTGCGCGATCGCGTCGAGCCCCCGACGGACCACCGCCTCGGGCAGGTACACCAGCACGGCCTCGGCGATGAACAGGTAGGGCCCCTCGCTCGGCGAGCCGAGCTGCGCGAGCCAGTCGGACTCACCGAACGCGCCTTCGATCATCGTGCGGCGGGCCGAGTCGGTGAAGAAGCGTCGGCGCAGCGCCATCGAGTCCGGGAGGTCGACGTCGAACCAGCGCAACACGCCGTTGTCGATCCGCTCGAAGCGGGTGTTGAGGCCGGTCCCGATCTCGACGACCGTGGCGCGCGGGTTGGTTTGCAGGAGCTCGACCACCCAGCGATCGATCATCACGGTCCGCAGGCAGGCTCGAAACGCGAGATCACGGGCGCCGGCGAAGCGACGATCGAAGTCGTAGTCGAGCTGGGCGACGATCTCCTGCGCCTTGGGATCATGCAGGATCCCTCGCTCGCGCTCGGTCTCGATCGCGCGGCACCACAGTGGGATCATCAAGGTCTCGCTGATGTTGCCCAAGGCAACCTCTTGCTTGTTCGTCATGGCGCCCTCTCGTGCTCCGGTTTGAACTTCTAACGATTTTAGTTTTCAAAATCAAAGATAGAACGCTCACATGACAGTCCGATGAGCGTTCTGAAGAAACAGCGTCGAATTCGGATGTCGGAACGAGGCTGAATGCGGGATAGCGATCCGCTCGCACTCCCGGCCTCGCTAACACTTCGGCGCCTGGTTCTTCTTGACCAGCCGAAGATGCACGCGGTGGCCACGATCAGCGTCCCCCCGGGCGAGCAGCCCCGACCGAGCGCAGCCGACACGGCGGCGCTCGTCGAGGCCGCTCGCGGCGGGGACCGGCGCGCCTTCGCGGCGCTCTACCGTGGCTACGGCCGCATGGTCCATGGCGTGCTGCTGGCCCGGCTGCCCCGCGCCGAGGTCCGTGACGCGATGCAGGAGGTGTTTACGGCGGCGCTCGGCAAGCTCGACGAGCTCCGCACGCCGGCCAGCTTCGGCCCCTGGCTGGGAGCGATCGCCCGCAACTGCGCCCGCGACTGGTTCAAGCGGCGCGGCAACACGAGCGAGCTGGCCCACGCGCCGAGCCACTTCGACGCGACCGCGGCGAGCGAGGGTCGAGCCCCGCACGAGGCGATGGCTGACGCGCTGAGCCTGCTCGACGCCATGGCCGAGCTGTCGGAGGACTACCGGGAGCTCTTGGTGCTCCGCTTCGTCGAGGGGCTGACCGGGCCCGAGATCGCCGCGCAGCTCGGCATGACCCCCGGCTCGGTGCGCGTGAAGCTGCACCGGGGCGTCAGCGCGCTGCGAGAGCGCCTTGGAGGTGTGGATCATGAGTGACGAGTACCTGTGGGATCGCAGCGCCGCGCCGGGCGAGATGCCCGACGAGCTCCTCGTCCGACTCGAGTGCGAGCTGGCGCCGCTGCGCGAGGAGGGCGACGCCATGCTCGACGAGCTGCTCGCCGAGGCGCTGCGCGAGCGCGAGGCTGACGAGCAGCCGCTTCGGCCCGCGCCCGAGCACGACGCGCACGAGGCCGTCGTGGTGCCCCTCCCGACACGCAGCGCCCCCGCGCGCCCGGACGCTCGGCCGACGAGCGAGCGTCGGTGGATCTGGTGGAGCGTTGCCGCGGGCCTGCTGCTCACGATCAGCGCGCTGGTGCTCGTCGCCAACGCGCAGCGCCGACGCGAGCCGACGACCTTGCAGGTGGGTGGCGGTGTCGAGCCGCTCGCCCGAGTGCAGCTCGGCGTGCGCTCGCTGTCGCGGAGCGTGGCGAGCTCGAAGTGGCCGGCGCTGGTCGAGCTGCGCTCGCTGCATCGACCGCTGGCCCAGTGCGCCAAGGCCCGCGTAGCGAGCGGCCTCGGTCCCATCGAGCTGTCCGTGAGCGCGGCCTTGCAGCCAGGTGGGATCACGATCCCCCACGCGCTGCGCAGCCGCTCGGGTGAGCTGGACGAGCCGACCCGCGCCTGCGTCACGCAAGCGATGAGCGAGTGGCGACCCACCAACTTGGGCGCCGGCGAGCTGAACCTGTTGGTGACGATCGAAGCCGGAGCGATCGAGTAGCGACCTGCGAACTCGGGCGCCGGCGACCCGAACCCCTGTCGGAGATCGAGACGAGAGAGAGCGAGCAATGATGATGGACAAGAACGAATTGGCGAAGATCGGGCTGGCGTTTGCGGTGGGCGTGTCGCTCTCGGCCGGCTACGTGGCGATCGGTACGCAGCGCTCGGCCCCCGAGGTGATCGTGGTCCAAGAGCAGTGCCCCGATCCCGACGAGGGCCTCGGCGAGCAATCGGCCGGGCTCCCGCGTGGGCTGGTGCTCGCGCCCTTGCGTGGCGAGGCGCCGGTGCCCGAGGGCTTCGAGCTGTGGCTGAGCCTCGATGGCCTGTGGTCCGGCGACGCGGGCGGCGAGCCGCTGCTCGAGCTCGAGGGCGGTCGCTTCGGCGAGGCCGACGTCGAGCGGCACCTGATCCGGGCGCTCGAGCCAATCGCCCGCGAGCAGGCCAAGTCGACCTTCACCGCCGTGCTGTGGATCGATCACCGGGTCCCGGGCCAGACGCTGATCGATCTCCTCTACACGCTCGGCCGCGCCGGCTTTCAGGACTTCGCCCTGGTCAGCGCCGGGCGGGGCTCACCCGAGGCGTTCCTGTTCGGGGCCCAGCGCTACGGCGTGAGCACCCGGGATAACCCGCGCACGGCCGCGCTCTCGCTGCGGCTCGAGAGCGAGGGCGTGTCGGCGTGGCTCGGGCCGAGCCCAGAGCTGCAGATGGAGGAGGAGCCGCCCGAGGCCCTGCCGCTGCGCATCGGCCAAGCCGGAGCCGACACCTGCATGCTCGGCGCGCCGCTGCCCGAGGCCAGCCAGATCGCCACGCTCGAGCAGGACCTGTGCGAGCTCGAGAGCGGACCGCTCGCCGTCGAGTACGTCGTGCACGACCAGCGCAGCGTGGGCGACCTGCTGGCCCTGCGCGCGCTCGATGCACGCAGCGGCACCTGCCGCGGGCCGAGCAGCATCGCCGCGCCCTACTCGACCCCCGAGGGCTGCGCGGGCGCGCTGCCGACCGACGAGGCGCTCGCCCGCCTCGTCGAGGCCAAGCGCCAGAGCAGCGCGCCCAAGGCCAGCGTCGAGGGTCCGCTCGCGAAGGAGCTGGTCCGCGAGGTCGTCAAGGCCCACATCGGCGAGGTTCGCCACTGCTACAACGAAGGTCTGGCGCACGACCCCGAGCTCGGCGGCAGCGTGGTCGTCGAGTTCGTGATCGACGAGCATGGTGACGTGGTCGAGTCGTCGATTCTCGGCAAGGGCACCGATCTCGCCGATCGCAAGGTCTCGCGCTGCATCACCAAGGCGATCGAGAGGTGGAAGTTCCCCAAGCCCGAGGAGGGCGAGGCCGTGGTCACCTATCCCTTCATCCTCTCGCCGGGCTGAGCCGGCCTCGGTCGGCCGCTTCGGCGTCGGGTTCCCAGAGCGCGAGGACTGGCGCGAGCGGATCGCCGGGCTCGAGCCCGCTCAGGCGTAGACCTCGTCGACCGCGATCGTGCAGCCGATGCTCTCGAGCTCGATCTGCCCACCCGATCCGGCCTCGACGAACTCCCAGCGGCCGTCATCGCGCCGCCGGAAGACCTCGATACGAGGCGTATCTTGGGTGACGAGCACATACTCGCGGAGCGAGGGGATTCGCCGGTAGTGCAGGGCCTTGTCGCCACGGTCGAAGCGCTCGGTCGTCGGCGACAAGACCTCGACGATCAGCGTCGGGTTGGTCACCGCGTCCGGGTCCTCGGGGTCGTGTACGAGCGGACCGCAGACCACGGTCACGTCCGCGTAGGTAGCGATGTTGGTCACCGATGAGCGGACCCGCAGATCCGAGCTGTAGACCTTGCAGGGCCCGCCGGCGAGTGCGTTGCCGATCTGCCGGATCAGCTCGGCCTGCAAGCGCGCGTGCTCGGGCGTGCCGCCGACCATGGCGAACACCTCGCCATCGATCCACTGGTGCTTTTGCAGCTCTCGCCGCTCGAGCTGCAGGTAATCCTCGTAGCTGACCCGCACTTGGCTCGCCGCGTCTGACATCTCGGGCAGCATACCGCCTCCAGCGTCGGCGGCCCTGAGCCGGCTCAGATGCTGCGCAGCTCGGCCCGACAGCGCTGGGCCTCGGCGCTCATGCCCGCTTGCTCGTAGAGCGCAGTCATGGCCTCGAGGTGGTGGCGCTGGCCCTCGACGAACCCGAAGCTCGCCGCGAGGGTGTTTCCCGCTGTCCAGGTCGCGAGCGCTTCAGCGAGCTTGCCGGCCTCGCGCTGGGCGACGCCCTTGTCGAGCAGCGCGTCGCAGCGCGCGGTGTAGTTGAGGGTCTTGGCAGCGAGGTCGGCGGCGTTGCCCAGGTAGGCCTCGGCCTCGGCGAAGTCTCGCAGCGCGAGCGCGGCCTTTCCGGCGGCGAGCATCGGGTTGAGCATCAACGCGGGCTGCTGGGTTGGAGCGACGAGCGCGAGCGCCTGGCGGTGGCGAGCCAGCGCGGTGACGTGATCGCCCTGCCGCGCCGCGACGTCGCCGGCCCCCGACAAGCACAGCGCCTGGATGCCCGGCTGATCCTTGCCATCGAAGTAGTCGTAGACGGCGGCGTACTTGTCGAGCGCGTCGTCGTAGCGGCGCTGGGAGAAGTCGACGGCGGCGAGCTGCAGGACCCCGAGCACTCGCTCGCGCTCGGGCTTGGAGCGGTCGCGGACGCTCGCGACCAGGTCGTCGTGCATGCGCTCGGGGCTGAAGTCGAGGTCGTGCACGAGCACCGCGGTGTCCTGCCTGCGCTCGAGCACCGGCAGCAAGAAGGGCGCGAGCCGGTTGTCGCGGATGATGTAGCGGTGCCGCGCGGCGCAGGCCGGGAGACCCTGGCCGGTGATCAGGCCGGCGACGAGCTGCAGGTAGGCGGGTGGATCGGCGATTGACACCGGCAGCAGGGCACAGACCAAGCGGTTCTCTCCGCCGCTCGGGACCAGGCTGTCGATGTACGCGAGCGTGGCCATCAGCCGCGCCCAGGCTGGCCGGCGCGAGTCCATGACCTCGGCGGGCGGCTCGGGCCAGGGCTCGAGGTCGATGATCAAGGTCGGATCGATGGTCGGCTGCTCGCTGCCGGACGCGATCGCCTCGCGCCGCTCGGCCTTGAGCCGATTGCCGGTCTCGACCTCGCGCGCGAGCTTGACGACGAGCTCGTCCATCCACGCGCTCGCGTCGACGAACGCGTGCGCGTAGGTGACGAACACGTCGGTCTGCGTGCTGCGGTCGAGGCCGTCGAGCGCGGCGACCGGGTAGAGCATGTCGTCGTCGCTGGCATTGAGCACGAGCACGCGCTGCTCGTCTTGCTCGACGAATTGCTCGAGCACGTCGGTGAGGGTCTCGATGCGCGGCTGCGTGACCATGGCTCAGACTTGCTGGAAGATCAGCTCGCGCAGCTCGACGGCGCGCTCGGACGCAAACTCGGCGAGCGGCACGAAGGGCCGCCCTTGGCCGCCGTTTTGCCAGCTACGCTCGAGCTTGGTCGCGCCGGCGCGGTAGACCACGTAGAGCTCGTTGGGAAAGTTGTCGTAGCTCAGCTCGAGCGTGCGGGCGGGGTCGTCACCGCGGTAGCACAGCGCGAAGAGCTGGTAGGACTGCTGCTCGCGACGCACGAGCTCGAGGCCGAGCTCGTCGGCGAGCGGCGTGAACGCTCGCTCGAGCGTGTCGAGGTTGGATGTGTCGGGCGCCCGCGCGTGCGCCTGGAGGTCGTGGCGGAGGTCGGCGATCGTGCGCTCGTCGAGGGCCCCGCGCAGGTGCAGGAGGTAGCGGGTGTCTTGCAGCAACGCGAGATCGAGCTGGTCGTCAGCCGGCGTGCGGACGCGGACGACTCGACGCTGATCTGCGTCGGTCCACAAGGTCGTGTCGCGCTCGTCGAAGATGCAGCGAAAGCCGAGCTGCGCGAGCATGTCTGCGAGTCGTTCGTTCATTCGCAGCCACCTTGTTGGCGTTGGTCTCGTGGTGGGGCCATGACGCGTCCTCGGACGCCCTCGGGGAAGTGCACCTTGTCCTTGGCGCCCGGCGGTCGCCAGGCCGAGGCGTTGTCGAGCGCAGTCGTGTAGCCGGCGCGGCGCAGCTCGTCGAGCTCCATCTCGTACCAGGGGCTGATCGGGTCACCGGCGGCCACGCGCGCCGGGTCGCGCCCGACGTCGACGACGATCGCACCCTCGTTGATCCGGTCACGGATCCAGTCGCGGTTGAACGCGATCGAGTCGGCGAAGTCGTCGGGGAACATCGAGCCGTCCGGCTGACGGCGGGTGTGCATGCGGTCCGCCGGCCACTCGCGACGAATCTCTCGCGCACCCAACGATTTGGCGGTCGGGACCACGCGGCGGGCTTGGTTCTCGCCGATCACGATGATGTCGCGCAGCCCGAGCGGATCGCAGGCGCGCAGCGGATCGACGACGTAACCATAGGCCGTGCCGCTGCCGCGGGTGCCGAGCGGATCGGGGCTGATGTAGCCGCCGCGCTCGGGGTCGTACCAGCGAAAGCGGTTGTACGAGAGGCCGGTCTCGGGATCGTGGTGCTGCCCGGGCCAGCGGAACGGGCACAGGTCTGGCTCACCGCTGGTCGCTCGTTGGGCGCCGTAGATCGACAGCTCCTGCGACCACACGCGGCGACCCGCGTGATCGTGCAGGGCGAGCGGTGTGCCGAGGTGATCGGATACGACCGAGAGCGCCGCCCCATCGCACAGGCGCGCGGCGAGCTGGGTACCGTCGGCGTCGAACACCCACGTGACGAGTGCTTTGGTCAGCTCCGGAGGTCCGGTCGCCGGGGTCGCGGGCGAGCGCTCGAGCGGCGGCGGCTCGGCGTCGGCTAGCGCGGGACGAGGCAGCTCGGACGGCTCGTGCGGCGCCGCGGGATCGAGCTCGATCCACTCGTGCAGCAAGCGCTCACCGTCCCACAGCCAACGGATCACGCGACCGCGCCAGCGCTTGCCGATCCGGCGGCCGAGCGGGTCGTAGACGAACTCGACGCGCCGGCGATCGGGGCGGACGACCGCGATCAGCTCGTCGGCGTCGCTCCACTCGTACGACCAGCGACCCTTCGGAGTCACGCGGCTCGTCAACCGACCGTCGGCGTCGTACTCGTAGCGCGTGATCCCGTCCGACGAGGTGCTGGCGAGCAGGCGGCCATCGGGCGCGTAGTTGCGATCGCTGCGATCCCAGCGGCGGAACAGGTTGCCGAATTCGTCGACCGCACGCAGCTCGGTCTCGCCGTCGGCGTAGCGGGCCCAGGTCAGGAACCCGCGCTCGTCGTGGCCAAACCTGGTGAGCTGCTCGGTGCCCGTGTCGGCGATCTGCAAGAGCTGGCGCAGCTGGTCGCCTTGCCAGGCGTAGCGGCGCTGCTCGTGCACCCGCCCGCTGTAGTGCACGACCTGCTCGAGCGGGCGACCGAGCGGATCGTAGGCCCAGCGGCTGACCACGTTGCCCGGCAGCACGCGCTCGAGCTCGCGGCCGAGCGCGTCGCGGGTAACGTGGGCACGAAAGCTGGTCGCGCCTTCACGGGCCTCGACGCTGCGTTGGTTGCCGTCGGCGTCGTAGGTGTAGGCGATCTCGGCTCCGAGGCTCGAGCGGAGCTGCACGCGTCGGCCGGCGCGGTCGTAGGTCGAGGTGATGCCGTGCTGCTGGCCGGCGAAGATCTGCTGCTCGTCGAGCACCCGACCGGCCGCGTCGTGGGTCCAGCGGATCGTGCACTCGCCCTTGCGGATCTCGACCAGCTGGCCGTTGTGGCCGTAGACGTAGCTCGTCTCGCTGCCATCGGCGCGGGTCAGCTTGGTGACCCGACCGGCGCCGTCCCGCTCGAAGCGATCGACAGCGCCGCTCGGACGCACGAGCTCTTCGACTTCGCCGCCGGCGTTGCGGACGTACTCGCGGCGGCGCTGATCGACGTCGATCTCGGCCACGATCTCGCCGACCGCGTCCCGCTCGAACCGGTGGCGACGGCCCGCGTTGTCTACTAGCGCGATCAGTCGACCCTCGCTGTCGTACTCGCGCCGCTCGTGCAGGCCCGACTCTTCGACCTCCCTCAGCTTGCCGAGGCCGGTCCACGCGAACCGGAGCTCGCGCTGGTCGTCGCGGATCGCCCGAGGCTTGTCGAGCGGGTCCCACTCGATCACCCGCGCGCGCGCGTCGGGATCGATGCGCTCGATAACCCGATCGAGGAGGTCGTAGCGACGCCGGGTCACGCCGCCGCTCGGGTCGATCGCTTCGATCGGCCGACCGAGGCCATCGTAGGTCCAGCGCCACAGCGCGCCGCTCGGCTCGCGCAGCGCCGCGAGGTTGCCAGCCGAGTCGTAGCCGAGCTGCGTGGTGCCTTCGGGGCCGCGCAGCTCGGTCAGGTAGGCGCCTTGGTAGCGCCAGCGAAACCGACGACCGTCCGGCTCGTCACGGCCGATCGTGCGGCCGCGCTCGTCGTAGCGCCACTGCCACCAACCACCGGCGGGATCGACCGCGACCACCGGGCGATCCTCGTGCCAGCCGATCTCGGCCACCGCTCCGTCGGCGGCCACGACCTTGCTGACGTTGCCGCGCTCGTCGTAGGCGTAGAAGGTCGTGCGCGCGAGCGGATCTCGCTCGACGACCGGCTGCGCGAACTCGTTGTAGACGGTGGTCCAGGTCCCGCCCTTGGCGTCGGTGACGGCGGTGGCCAAGCCGTTGTCGTCGCGCTGGTAGCGGGTCACGTGGCCGAGCGAGTTGGTCACGATCGTCTGCTTGGTAGCGTCGTCGTAGACGATCCGGTGATCGAAGATCCCTTCGTCGCCCCAGGTCCGGATGCAGCGCGACCCGGGACCTTCGCCCTCGTAGGCGAAGTGAAAGCTCAGGCCGCGTCGGTTGGTCTCGCGGACCATGAGCTTGCCGGCGTAGGTGTAGCGGGTCGGTTGATCGAGCGCGTCACGGGCCTCGATCAGGTTGCCGAGCCGATCGTAGACGTAGCGAACGAGCGCTCGTGCTCCGCCCTCGCTGCTCGGACCGAGGACAGCGCTGAGCCGGCCGTGCTCGTCGTGCTCGATCCGATAGCGGCGACCGCCGCTGTCGATGATCCCGACCAGCGCGTGTCGACCGGTCGCGGTCGAGCGCCACTCGAGCCGAATCGCGAGCCCGCCACGATCTTCGATCGCGAGCAGCGGCTGCGCGTCGCCGGTCGGCTCGCCGAAGCGCCACAACAGCCCACGCATGCGCAGCGCATAACCAGTGCGGTCGCGCAGCAAGGTGATCCGCTCGTTGCGATCGAAGTGGGAGTCGCCAGGGGCGAGGGCCGGGAACGCGACGCTGCGGCCGTCGGCGAGCCGCAGCGCGACGGCGCCGTCGAGCTCGCAGAGCGCGAGGTCGAAGCGATGGTGCCAGCCGTTGCCGAGGCTCCCGGCGTAGTCCTCGTTGCTGTGCCACTCGCGTTCGAAGCCGAGCGGCAGCGGCCCCGGTAGCACGAAGTCGGTCGCGCTGGTGAACACGTTGCCGCTGACGACATCGACGGGGTGACCAGTGAGGAAGCAGATCAGCCGCGAGACGCGAGTCCGGGTGCCGCGACCGATCCCGAGCCGCTGCATCGCCCGCGAGGCTCGGCCACGCAGCGCGTTGGACAGCCGCTGCCAGAACCTGCTGTTGCGCTGGAGCTCGCGCAGCCGCTTGAGGCCCTTGGTGATGCCCTTGAGCAGGCCGGTGATCAGCTCCATCAGGTCCGGCATCGGGAACCCGCCGATCAGCACGAGCGGGTTGCCGAGCATCAACACGCCCATGCCGGGCGGGATCCCGGGATCCTTTCCCAGCAAGGCAGCGAGCGCGATCGAGGCTGCGTCGGCGGCTGCCTGCGCTGCGGCTGCAGCCGCGGCCATGGAGTTGCCCGCGCTCGCTTGGGCCCCCGCGCCGACGAGGTTCATCGCCGCGCCGACGGCCATCATCGCCTTGGCGAACCCGGATGCGGCGGAGGCCGGGTTGCAGTGGCGGGTGATGTCGAAGATCCGAGCCGCTCGCGAGCCGCCGATCCAGGTGTTGCTCGAGCCGGTGAAGATGTCGAACGCGGGCGACAGGCTGCCGCAGGTCAGGGCCAGGCCCATGTCGCCCGCGCGCGCGGCCGGGAGCCCACCGACGAGCACCGACACACAGCCCGGCAGCAGCACGCTGCCGATGCTCGGCAGCGGCACCGGTGGGGCCGGCGGGATCAGGCTTGGTGGATGCGCGTGGGCGTGCGGCGGCGCGAGGTGAGGGACCAGCAAGGTCGCGGCCGGCATCCCGGGAAACAGCGCGGCGAGGGGCGCCGTGATCATCGCGAAGCCCGTGTCCATCAGCTCGAAGGGCGCACCGACGAGCCCGAGCGCTCCTCCGACGTAGTGCTGGATGACCCCGCAGACGCCCTGGCGAGGATCCGGTGCGCTGCGAAAGGGCGCGACCGATCGGTTGATCACGTCGGCGACCGCATCGAGCCCGACGCTGCCGGTCGGGCCGATCACGGGCGGCGGTGCTGGGGCAGGCATGTTCGGGACGCGCGTCGAAGGTGGTCGACGGACGTGCTCGGCGAGGTTGACGAGCCCCATGGACAGTCGAGGTTAACGAGCGCAGATGCGCGTGCGAGCCTGCGCTAAGAGCATGAGTCGATCGGATCGAATCCGACCAGGCTCATCGGTGGGCTCAGCCCGGAGGGCTGACATGGATGGCCCTTTGCC
>CBFGLP010000976.1:0-8081 GCA_965649595.1 uncultured Myxococcales bacterium
ATCCAGATCGTCCTCGCTCCCACGACCTCGGCCCACGCGAGCGCATAAGCGAGGAAGAGCGTGTTGCGTGCGGGCACGTAGGTGAGCGGGATGTCCTGCGCATCGACCCGCGCGTCGGCGCGCGGGACCGAAAGCTCGCTCGCGGCCACCAGCGCGGTCGCGGGAGCGACCAGGCGACCGAGGTGCGCGAGATCGACGACCTCGTGCGCGACCGCCCCGAAGCGCAGCGCCTGTCGCCGCGCGCACGCGAGCTCGAGCGTGTGGCGCTGACCATAGGCGAAGCTCAACGCGTGAACGCGATGACCAGATTCGCGAGCCGCGATTGCGAGGACGGTGGTCGAGTCGAGGCCGCCGCTGAGCAGGACGACGGTAGGATCACCCATGAGAGACGTGTCGGTCACAGGCAAAAGAACGGGTAGACTTCGTTGGTGTAGCCCGGATCGCAGACGCAAAAAGGCATGTCCGTGTCCGCATCGATCCCGCAGGTGCCGTGACCGCCACAATAAATGCCCTTGCAGGGGTCGCCGGGGTCGTAGCAGATGTCGAAGGCCTCGTAGCAGTCGACCTCGTCGTAGCAGGCGCCCTGAATGCAGACACCGCCTGCGTGACCTGGTGGCGGCTCTTTGTCCTCGAGATCAAAGCCGTGGTAGCAGCCGAGCCCGAGGCCTAACCCGAGGCACAGAACCGCGAGCACGCTCGACCGGAGGTGGGCGAGGGAGGCCACGGCGGCAGGGTATCAGAGCCACGATTGGCGACAAAGCCCTTGTCGCACCATCCGTAGGGTTGGTAGCGTGCGCGCGATGATCGGCGGGATCCGAGCGGCGAGCCTGATCCTCGCGATGACCCTGGCCGTGCCAGCGCCGCTGCTGGCTGCCCCGGCAATCACGCCAGAGTCCGCGACCGATGGCCGCTTTCCGGTCGAGCAAGAGGGCAAGCGGCTGATCGACGCGGGTCAGCTCGAGGCGGCCGCCGAGCTGTATTGGACCCGCGGCGTCGAGCTGAAGGACCCCTTGCTGATCGTCGAGTCGGCCGAGGTCCTGCGCGACCTCGCGACGAAAGAGCGCTCGAAGGCCCACGCCCAGGCGGCGATCGATCGCGTGGCGCCGGCGCTCGACATGCTCTACTTCCTGCGCGACAGCTCGACATCGGCGAGCTGGCAGCCGATCGCCAGCGAGCACGTGGGGACCGTGCTCGAGCGGGCGGATCGTCTGGTCAGCTCGGCGGAGCAGTTGATCGGCGAGATTGAGGACGAGGAGCGACGCGCAGCCGAGGCAGCAGCCATGGCCGCGAACGACGAGCAGGACAGCGATCGCAAGCGCGGGCCGGCCAAACCGGGTACCGGGCTGATCGCGGGCGGAGCCGCGGCGATCGTGCTCGGCCTCGGCGGCGCTGGGCTCGGCACGGCCGGGCTGGTGCTCGGCGCCCGCGCGCAGAGCTTGGTCGAGCACCCCTTGGTCTACGAAGAGCAGCACCGCGCCGCCGAGCAGCAGGGCCACAACGCCAACGTGATGGCTGGGGTCGGCTTCGCGGTCGCGGGTGTCGGGGTCGTCGTCGGCGCGACACTGATCGTGCTCGGGGTTCGCAAGCGCAAAGCCAGCGCGAGCGGACCGGCATCGGCGACGATCGTGCCGGTGTGGATGAAAGACGGCGCCGGGATCGGCGTGGTCGGGAGGTTCTGAGACATGTCGCGCAATCGGACAGGACTTCTGGGCGTGTTCGTGCTCGCGCTCGCGCTGATCACCGCGCCTGGGCCCGCTCGTGCAGCAGGTGTCTGCGACGAGCAAGGCACCTGCGTCGACGGGGCCGATTGGCAGTCCGGCGCGAGCCTCGACGACAAGGCCCGCAGCAAGGAGGCCAAGCGCAACGCCAAGCGCAAGGACGCGTCGTTGACGGTCGAGCTGGGCCAAGGTCGCGGGAGCGTATTCGTCGATGGCGTGTGGATCGGCGTCGCGCCGGTCAGCTACGTGCCGCTCAAGCCCGGCAAGCACGACCTCGAGGTCCGCAATGGCGAGACCTTGCTCGCACGCGGCGTGCTCACCATTCCGAAGAATGGCGGGGACGTAAAAGTATCGGTCCCTGGTTAGTCGGGTGCCGACGTGAGCAGGCCCGGATTGCCAGGCTTGCGGTGGACTGGCAGCGTGCCGAGCATGGCCGCCCGAGAGCCGATCAACTACTGGGACTACATCCGCGTCGAAGAGCTGCTCGATCTGCAAAAGGGCCTGGCCAGCAGCGAGGCCGAGCTGAGCAACGACGAGGTGATGTTCATCGTCGTTCACCAGATCGACGAGCTGTGGTTCAAGCTGGCGCTGCGCGAGCTGCAGGCGGTCCGCGACCTGTTCGCGGCCGAGCGCGTACCCGAGCAGTCGCTGAGCAACGCGGTCCGAGGGCTGCGGCGCAGCGTGCTGCTCTTCACCCAGGTCGCCCAGCACTTCGCGCTGATGGAGACGCTCACGACCCGCGATTACCTGGCGTTCCGCGACAAGCTCTATCCAGCAAGCGGGTTCCAGTCGGCCCAGCTGCGCGAGATCGAGATCTTGCTCGGGCTCGAGGAGCGCGAACGGATCCCGCTCGGCCACGAAGACTACCTACGCGCGCTACGTTACCCGGACGGTCGTGAGTCGCCGGCCTCCAAGCGGGTGCTGGCGCGGCTCGCCGATCCGCCCAGCATGCGCGAGGCGCTGGACCAGTGGCTGTTCCGCACGCCGATCGATGGCTCGCTGCCGAGCGACCCGAACGACCGCGACAACGTCCAGCGAGTGATCGCCAGCTTCCTGGCCGCGCATGAGCGCGAGATCGCCGGCACGCGCGAGCACGCGATGGCCCACGCGCTGACCGAGCAGGATCGCGAGCGGCTCGGCAAGCGCTATGAGCGGGAGATGGCCAGCGCCCGCGCGTTCTTGTTGGCCGAGGATCTCGACGGGCTCGACGAGCAGCAGCGGTCGCGACGATCGCGGATCCGGGCCGCGCTGCTCTTCATCGAGAGCTACCGCGAGCTGCCGCTGCTGGCCTGGCCCCGCGAGGTGCTCGACGCCGTGGTCGCGCTCGAGCAGGCATTCGTGATCTTCCGGCAGCGCCACGCTCGGATGGTCGAGCGAGTGATCGGTCGACGCACGGGCACTGGTGGATCGGCCGGCGTCGACTACCTCGACCAGACCGCCCTCCACTACCGGGTGTTCCGCGACGCGTGGGCGGTGCGGACCTTGCTGCTTCGTCAGTCCGCGCTGCCCAAGCTCGAGCACGCCGATTTCTATGCGTTCGCAGGAGGCCAGATTTGACCGAGCTCGCGGGCAAGAAGGTAGCGATCGTCGGCGGCGGCACGATGGGGCTCGCGGCCGCGTGGGCGCTCGCTCGTCGGGGAGCCAGCGTCGAGTTGTTCGAGCGCCACGGACACGTGCACGCGCTCGGCAGCCACGGCGGCTACACCCGCGCGTTTCGACACGCCTATCAGGAGGGCGCCGACTACGTCCGACTGGTCCAGCGCGCCGACGACGAGTGGATGGGGCTGAGCGAGCGCGCTGGCGAGACGCTCTTGGTTCGCTGTGGCCTGCTCTCGCTCGGGCCGAGCGATGACCCCGAGTTCGTGGCCGCTCGCGCCGCGCTGGCCGAGCACGGAATCCGCCACGAGCGGATGCAAGCCAGCGAGGCGACGCGTCGCTATCCCTTCTCGATCCCGTCCGACTGGGAGGCCTGCCTCGCACCCGAGAGTGGTTACCTGCGCGTGCAGGCTTGCCTCGACGCGCTTCGCCGCGAGGCGGAGCATGCGGGCGCGCGACTCCACTATGGCGTCCGCGTGCGCGAGCTGGTGATTGGCGGAGACCGGCCGCGCCTGCTGCTCGACGAAGGTGCGGTGGTCGCCGCGGATCACCTGGTCGTGAGCGCGGGAGCGGGAGCGACGAAGCTCTTGCCCGGCTCGCTGCTCGGGACGCCGCTGCGCGTGCTTCGACGCGTGCTGGCGTGGACCGCCCCACGCGACGATCCTCGCCTGCACGAGCTGCCGGTTTGGGCTGCGTTCGCGCCAGAGGGGTTCTTCTACGGCTTCCCCGATCACGCCGAGGGCGTGGCCGGCTGCAAGCTCGCCTGCCACGTCGCACGAGCCCCCGAGCTGGCGTGGATGGATGAGGCCGTCGATCCCGACACGGTCGATCGGGAGATCCACGAACGCGATCTCGCGCCGCTCGCCGAGTTCATGGATCACTACTTCGAGGCGGCCCGAGGCCCATTCGTGCACGCGAGCGTCTGCCTCTACACCAACACGCCGAGCGGCGACTTTTGGATCGATCGGCTACCCGAAGATCCCCGCGTGGTCGTGGCGGCCGGGTTCTCCGGCCATGGCTTCAAGTTCACACCGGCGATCGGCCTAGCGATCGCCGATCTCGTCGAACGAGGCACCAGCGATCTCGCGCTCGCACGCTTCTCGGCCGTGGCCCAGCGCGCCGTCTCGTAGAGACCGGCGCTGGTCCAAACACGACACGAGGGTGGGGACCATCCCCACCCTCATCTCTCCAGACGCCTTCAAACGCGATATCGATCATGACGTCGTCGTTCGACGACGGCTCGAACTCAGCCCCAAATGGAACTGGTTCGATCGCACGAAGCGATTGGGCTCCGCTCAGAAGGAGGGGAAGCCCCCGCGATCAGGTGCGCCCGAAGACGCTGGAGTGCCCGCCGGAGTTTTGGTCTCGGTCTCCGACTTGGGCTGAGCCGACGCGGCCGAAGGCGCCGCCGGAACAACCGGCTTGGGTGCCGACGAGGTCGGTGCGCTCGGCTGGGTGGGCTGTGGACCCGGCTTGCCCGGCATGATCGACTCGACCGGCTTGGGCTTGCTCACCGGTCCGCGATCCTTGCGAGCCATGCGACGGATCATTCGACGCAGCGACTTGGCGATCGCATGGCCAGTCGGCAGGACCAGCGCGACGGTCTCGTCGCTCTCGCGCTGCACGACGATGGTGTGCTTGCCGACCACCAGCCGGATGCTCTTCTCGTCAGTCCGCTTGAAGAGGTCGAGCGCACCATCGAGGACCGGATGCCAGGTCTGGGCTCCGCGGTATTCGCGCGTCCCGGTATCGACAACCACGGCCTCGATGCCCGCCGCGACGGCGAGATGATCGATATTGGCTAGAAGGCTCATTGCTACCTCTCGTTCCTGGAGATGCGGGCTTGTCGCAGCCCGCTGAACAGCATGGCCCAGTTTTTGGGCGGCGCCAGTGGAGCACTTCGGTGCTCGGTGCCTCTGGGATCCGACACCCCCTCATCAAGAGCCTTGTTCGAAACAATGACTCTCTGGCGCCCGTTTATGATTTCTTGGCCGATCCACGGAGAGTTACAAGCGAATGCCAGATTCCCGGCTGCTTCCGGGGTCTGACGTGGATCTGGAGGATCCGCGCGATTGCTTTCGATATGACTCTCTAGCCCCCTGGTTGGCGCCCATGTCCACGAGTCTCCTCACCTCGGGGACTCGAATTCAGGCTGAGAACAACGGTTAGGGGACCATGTAGGCGACCACTCGCGCATCCAAGTTCGGGCCATCGTCCTTCGGATCGGATGCTGACAATGAGCGCCGCGGCCTTCGGCCGACCTTTTGGACATCCTGTCCTCCGGTCCAACCGGAGTACATGGTCCAACCAGAGTACATGAAAACCAGCGTGCTGGCCGGAGTCAGCCGGAGTCGAGAGCCGCGAGCCAGCTCTCCACCTCTCGCAGCTCGCCTGCATACTCCTCGCGGATCTCCTGGAACGCAGCGATCGATTGCTTGCCGAGCACTCGCGCCCGCACCAGCGCGGCCTCGCGAGTCGTCGTGTCGGCGTCGCGAGTGTGCTCGAGCAACGCCCGAGCGAGCGCGAACGCAGCCTCGCCGCGGGCTTCGGGCGGCATCTCGGGATCAGCGAGATGGGTCGCCGTCTGCTCGAGCAGGCGCAGAGCCTCATCGATCTGACCGAGCGCGAGCTGGACTCGCCCGAGGCCGATGATCGTCACCAGCACGCTCGGGTGGCCCTCGCCCATGCTCTTGCGCTTGATCGCTAGCGAGCGCTCGAAGCTGGCCCGGGCCAGCTCGAACTCACCGAGCTGGCGCTGGGCCTCGCCGAGGTTGTGGAGGTTGAGCGCGACGCTCGGGTGCTCGCGGCCGAGGATGGCCTCGCGGATCTCGATCGCCTGGCGATAGTGCTCGGCGGCCTGGCGGAAGAAGGGCTTGGCCGCCTCTTTGTCGTCCCACGCGAGGTGTCGGCCTTGCTCGTTGAGGCTGTTGCCGATGTTGTTGTGCGAGGCGGCGGTGTAGGGGTGACCGTGACCGAGCGTGGACTCGAAGATCGCCAGCGCTCGACGGGCGAGCGCCTCGGCCTCGGCGTGGCTGCCCTCGCCCGTCAACGCATTGGCGATGTTGGTCAGCGAGATCGCTACCTCTGGATGATCGGCGCCGAGCTGCTGCTCGCGGATCGTCAGGGCGCGTCGGTGGTACTCGGTCGCGGTCTCGTGATCTCCCCGCGCGAGCGCGAGGCTGCCGTAGTGGAGATAGAAGTCGGCCTCGAGCAGCGGCGCCGAGCCGAGACGGTCGAGCGCCGCACGAGCGTCGGCCGCGAGCGCCTCGCCGGTGTCGAGGTCGTGCTCGAGGAAGGCCACGCGCATCAGCTGAGTCAGCGCTTGCACGCGGGTTGCGTCGTCGCCAGCCACGTCGGCGCGACGCAAGGCCTCGCGCAAGGTCACCTTGGCCTCCGGCACGCTTCGCCGCTTGACCTCGAGGTCACCGAGCAAGAGCAGCGCCCGGCCTTCGCCGTGGGCCGTGCCGAGCTCGCGCGCGTACTCGACTGCCTGCTTGGCGATCGCGAGTCCCTCGACGTACTTACCCAGCGACTTGCGACCGCCGGCGCTGGCGAGCAAGCGCTCGAGCTCCTCCAGCCGCTCGGCGTCGATCGGATCGGCGAGCAGGGTCCGTTCATCGGCGCAGGCTTCGATCTGCGAGAGGCTGCCGGCGGCGACGACCGCTCGGCTGACGACGTCGGCGTCGGCGTCGACCAGCAGGTTGGTCAGCTGCTCGAGCTCGGTCAGCCGCTGACCGAGGCACACCATGCGCCGGCCGAACAGCTCGGGGTTCTCTTCCTTGCGGATCACCGAGGCCTCGCAGACCTCGCGATGCATCGCTACCCAGTCGGCCGCGTACTCGTCGAGGTGGCGCTTGGTCCCCTGCCACGCGGTCTCGGAGTAGGGAGTCTTGGTGGCCTCGAACGAGGCACGCACGCGCTCGCGGACGTCGTCGTCCCAGACGCCGACCAGCTCGCGCTCACCTCCGTCGCAGGGGTTGGGGCCCTGATCGCGGGTCAACGCCCAAGCCCCGACGCCAGCCGCCATCACGATCGCGGCCGCGCTCACGAGCCACCAGCGACGCCGTCGCTGCGGCTCGCCGGCCAGCGCCGTGAGCAGGCTGTTCATGTCGGGCCAGCGCTGATCGGGCGCGACGGCCAGGCCTCGCTCGAGCGCGCGGCGCAGCCAGGGCGGAATCGATCGCTTGCTGCTCGGCTCTTGCAGCTTGCCGTCGGTGACCGCGAGCGAGAGCGCTCGAAGGTCGCGGCCGTGGAAGGGTCGCTCGCCGTAGAGCTTCTCCCAGAGCGCGACGCAGAACGCGAACTGATCGGTGCGTGCGTCGGCCCGCAGACCGAGGTGCTGCTCGGGCGCCATATAGGCCGGCGTGCCGAGGATCGCCCCCGTGCGAGTCAAGGGCTGCCGCAACGAGTCGGTCGACTCGAGCGTGCTGCGGGTGTCGAGGGTCCGCTCGGTGTCGGCCTCGGGCGCGTCGTCGAGCCCTCGCGCGAGCCCGAAGTCGAGCACGCGCACGCGGCCATCGGCGTTGGCGACCAGCACGTTGTCGGGCTTGAAGTCGCGGTGGACCAAGCCGGCCGCGTGGGCAGCCGCGAGCCCCTGGCCGGCCTGGTTGAACTTGTCGAGGATCTCGGCGATCGCGTGACGCTCGTCGCTGGGCGTCCAGTCGCGCAGCGTCTTGCCCTCGATGAACTCCATCGCGACGTAGACCTGACCGCGGAAGGTGCCGTAGTCGTAGACGGTCACGACGTTGGGGTGCGAGAGCTTGGCCA
>CBFGLP010000977.1:0-2892 GCA_965649595.1 uncultured Myxococcales bacterium
CGGCTGATGAGCTGGCAGGTGACCAAGTGTCCGGACACCGGCAACATTCACTATCAGTTCCAGACCGAGGCGCACGAATATTGGTCGAGCTTGTGGGTTCGCAACCCGCGGATCGCGGTGGCCAAGGTCGAAGTGATCAGCGCGAATCACCCGGATTGGTTCGAGCTGACCCGCGCCGGGGATGGGACATTTACCGATGCCAGCGGGTTCGGGCCCGGGGGGTTCACGCTGCGGGTGACGGCGTGGGACGGGCAGACGGTCGAGGATACGTTCGCTAGCTTTCCGAGCGGGCAGGTGATCGAGTCGAGCGGGCAATTCGAGTGAGGGCCAGCTCTGCGGGTTGATCACCGCGGCCCAGCGCCGTCGGCCGGCCGGTGACAACGAATGACCAAGATCGCAGGCGGGATGTTGTCCACTTTGGAGCCGACTATCAGCAGCTGCTCTCCGAACGGCAGCAACATCTCCGACTCGAGCGGCTCGAGCATGGTGATCCGCACGGTTGGTTCCGACAAGAACACTCGAAATCGCCACTCGCCGAGCTCGACTGGTTCGCGTGACGTCCCCTCGACCTCGACGGAAGCCTCGACCTCGATCCGGTCGGTAGGCTCGATGCCCCATGTCGGCTCGTCAGTCGCCAGCCGCTCAAACAAGCTCCGCTCAGCGCTAATGACGGCCGCACCACAACGCGGTGAGGCCACGGGCGCTCGGCAGACGTAGTCACCATTTTCGAACCCACACGGGTCCGCTGGCGGTGCGCCGACATCCGTAGAAGCATGCATCGGCGGCAGGTTGGGAAATGATGGAAAGCTCGGACGCGGGAGCACACCGGGCCCGGGCACTGCGGCCGAGCGTAGCCACAGGACGAGCGCCGCGACGCAGACGCATACCGTGACGGCCGCGATGATCAGGACGAGCCGGCGGCGCTCAGAAGCTACCGTCATTTTCGTTCACAGGATCGAATATTGCCCTCATCTCTTCTGGGGCAATGATGAATACTGGGTGGATATCGCCTTTACTCTCGCCCCTGAACGTTCCGTCTTTTCCTTGATAGATTTGCGGAGTCGTCGAGCCCTCGGCGAAGAACTCGATCGTGACGAGCCCATCCTCGGCGACATACTTGATGGCGTGCCCGCCCATGCTGAGGAAGAACGGTACGTCCGGATCCCCGGGATCGATGGTCGCGTAGTTGGTCTCCCTCCCAAAGGGCTGGCGCAGCCCTTGGGTGAAGTCGAAGGTGCGCGTTTGGGCGGGGGGCTGGGGTTTCGACGCTGCGCCCGAGCTCTTCGCCGACCGGTTGGGGGCTCGCACCATCTGTGCCGTGGCCCCGTTGGGGTGGACCCATCGCTCGAAGTAGCCATCCGCCATCGGCGTGCGTGCGGCCAGCGCCCAGCCGTCGGCTTGGAGATCCGCCACGCTGCGCGCCTGCCCGCCGAGCCCATCGAATCCGTCGAGCCTCAATAGCTGGGGAGCCTGGTGCAGGGCCTGAAATTCGTCGACCCAGTCCGCACCGTACCTGTTGGTCATGCGCTTGAGCACGTATTGCCGGCTCGCTTCCGAGAGCTTGTCCCAGCTCCGGTGAGCTACCGTAGGATCATCGATTATCTGCTCGATCGTCTTGGCGCCGATCTCTTTTTGTTTTTTCTTCGACCGGCGGATCGTTTCGGAGTCTCCCTCGGCACGGTTTTGCAGCACATGAGCGAGCTCGTGGGTGAGCAGCTCGTTGCCAACGCTGGTTGCCGGGGCCAGGCGGGTCGCGAAGAACACGTCGTGCCCGAGGGTGAAGGCTTCGGCGTCGAGTCGTGTGCCGAGCTGAGCCGAACGCTCGCCGGTATGGATCCGGACGTCGTCCAAGTTGGCCCCCAGTCGACGTTCCATGCCCCTTCGAGCCTCGGGAGCGAGTGGGGCGCCGCACCCACGCTCAGAAGCAATGTCTCGGGTGAGCTGCCTCGAGACGAGCCCTTGGTCAGTCTCGTTCGAGCCCTCGAAGGACGAGCGAGCACCCGCGATCCGCTGGGCCTCGCGCTCCTGGGGAGCGTTGGCAGGACCGAGCCGCAGGCTCCAATATCCGCCCCGAGAAGCTGGGGATGGGCGGCTGCGTTTGTGGGAGGCTGGCGCGGGCAGCGGACTCTTGGGCTTTTGGAGCAGCTTCAAGGTCATGACAGGAACCTCGCTCGATGCCCGATCAGTGTACTCATGTCTGGCGAGATTGCAGGGCTCGAACGAGGTGCTCGGCCTCGAGTTGGTATCGATCATTCCCGTGGTCGAGGGTCGCAGCGCTGGCGCCCCTATGCTCCACCGGACTCAAGACCGAAACACCTGCGTCATGTACTGCTCCCACCACACCCGCAGCGCTGGCTTGAAGCTCAACACGCCCCCCCAAGCATCGATCCCGACCGGATAGCGCAACCGCGGTTTGTCCGCCAACACAACCTCGACGACGACCTCGGCCACATCCGTCGGGTTGGCCCGCCCGAGCATTTTCTGCATTCGCTGCGTGGCGAGGGCGAGGGCCGCCCGCGTCTTGGCGTGCACCGATCCCCCACCGGCGTCCTTACGATTACGGGCAAAGATCTCGGTCGGAAACATGCCCGGCTCGATCAACGAGACGAACACGTTGTAGGGCACCATCTCGTAGCGCAGCGCCTCTGACCAGCCCTCGATCGCAAACTTCGTCGCGCAATAAGCCGAATGATCGGGGATCGCCACCCGCCCGCTCACGCTCGAAATGTTGATCACCCTCCCCCACCGACGCTCGCGCATTGCTGGGAGCAATGCCCGGGTCAGCCGCACGACGCCAAAGAAGTTGGTCTCGAATTGCTCGCGCAGGGCCGCCTCGTCGACGTCCTCGGCGAATCCGGTGACCATCACCCCGGCGTTGTTGACCAGCACGTC
>CBFGLP010000978.1:0-3793 GCA_965649595.1 uncultured Myxococcales bacterium
TCCCGAGTCAACCCCACGGGGGTTGAGTCCCGACTCAGCCCCACCGGGGCTGAGAACTTGATTGAGTCCGGCTCGATCATGGTGTCCTCCCTCCGATTCGGTCGTAGGGAAACTCGACACCCGATCACGACGGGCGACATACGCCCAAGCAGCGAAGGTGCAGACAGGAGTCGAACCTGCATGTACGCGGGCTGCAACCGCGCGCCTCGCCATTCGGCCACTGCACCAGATTGGCACCTTTTCTTTAGTGCCAACAGGGCGCGAGGGAATCGAACCCTCCCAGTTCGGACTTGGAAACCAAACCCCGCCCAGCGGGCGCCCTAGATTCGCGAGAGTCGTGTCGGGTCAACATCGCATGGAAAGATCCTCGAACATGGTGAATGGAGCTGGTGGGATTCGAACCCACTGCCTCGACACTGCCAGCGTCGCGCTCTCCCAATTGAGCTACAACCCCGTGTGATGGACCGCGTCGGACTTGAACCGACAACCTTCCGGGTGCAAACCGGATGCTCTCCCTTTGAGCTAGCAGCCCGTGCTGCGAGGATCCCTCGCAGAAGTACGTGGCGGGATTCGAACCCGCGGCCTCGACCTTGGCAGCGTCGCGCTCCGACCAAACTGAGCTACACGTACAATCGAACGATCAGCTTAGAGTGTGTGACGGGATTCGAACCCGCATCCTCGACATTGGAAGTGTCGCGCTCGGCCTATCGAGCTTCACACACATCATTCAGCATCTATGCTTTCTGGTTTAGTTGAGTCGATTCTCCTGGTCAAGCGATTTCTTCGAGATTTTTTCGAGGGGGTTGCGGAGAGAGGGAGGGTCGAACTCCCAAGGGCACATGGCCCAACCGGTTTCAAGGCGGTCGCCGTCGCCATCTGTCGGCTGGTCTCTCCAAGGTGAGCGAGCGAGAGCGGAGGGGAGGAGAATCGAACTCCCAGGGGCATGAGCCCGGCCGTTTTCGAAACGGGTACCGTCGCCAATCGGTGGCCCCTCCAATAGTATTCAGTTTTCTGCGAATGGATTGATCGTCGGAACGGGCAGGATTCGAACCCGCGCTGGGCATTGCCAGTCATCCGCGCTCCAGGCGGAAGCCTTGCCTCTCGGCCACCGTTCCAAGCCATCGCGTTCGTTGTCGGCGGAAGGTGAGGGAATCGAACCCTCGAACGCATATAGCGTCACGCTTTAGCAGGGCGTTGCCTTACCTCTCGGCCAACCTTCCAGGGACCGCGATTGCGGTCGAGACGGGTCGTCGCGCAATCCGAGGATTGCCACTGCGAACCCGTCGACACCGGACGCGATGTAGCGATTGTCAGCCCGATTGAGTCCCTCGGGCTACATCGTCGGGCTGGTCAGGCGGAGCGACTCGATCGACATCCACGACCGAGGGACCAACTCCCTGAACCCGCCGACCATGCCGCGGAACTGCCCTGGGAGCCGCCAGCGAGGGCGAGGCAGGGGGCGCGTCGAATGGTCTGGTTCATCGGAGCCATGATCATCACCTCGATCGATACGGGCCCATTGTACAGACATGAAGCGAGCGGTCAAGCATTGATCATCGATTTTTTGGGTGTGGCTCGATGCGCCGTGGCTCAAACTCTAGCCATCAGCGCCGACCGGCCACCTGCGTGGCCAGGGCATGACGCATGGATCCGCCAGCAAAGCCGTTGTCGCCCGCCCTCGAACTCGCCAACGATGTTGCCGGACGAGCGCCGCGCCCCCATGAAATCACTCGGTTTTTTTCGGTCGCAGCGCTTGCTGAGGATCAGGCCGACCACGGAGCCACGCATGACCACCAGCAAGCACGACTCGCCGACCCTCCTTCCCACCCAACTGCTCGCGCTGCCCGTCGTCTTGGTCGGGTTGCTTGGTTGCAACGGCCACCCGATCAAGCCGGTCGAGATCGACAACAGCGCCGTGACCGACGCTCCGATCGCGCTCGACGTCAACAAGAAGGTCGACGTTTTGTTGGTGCTCGACAACTCGGGCTCGATGGGTGAGGAGCAAGCCAACCTCGCGGCCAACTTTGGTCCTTTCATCGAGAAGCTCGAGGAGGCGGGGGCCGATTATCGGATCGGCATCACCACCACCGACCTCGGCGGTCCCAATTGCAACAATCCGGGTCGCGGCGGTGAGTTGATCATGAGCTCGTGCCTCGATCGACCCGATTCGTTCGTGTTCAAGGAGCTCGATCAATATCAGGTCGCCTGCGTCGACAATTGTGCGCTCGGCGACGCGGACCTCCAAGTGCAGCCGACGGCGATTCGGCCTGACGGCGAGCTGGCCCCGCGGCCGTGGATCGAGAGCTACAACGGGGTCAGCAACCTGCCCGAGGGCGTCGATCCATTGGCCGCGTTTCAGTGCCTCGCGCCCCAGGGGATCAGCGGCTGCGGCTGGGAGTCGACGCTCGAGGCGATGGCGCGGGCGATCGGCAACATGAACGATCCGACCCAGCCCGAGTATGGGTTCTTGCGCGAGGACGCTTTGCTGGCCGTGCTGGTCGTGACCGACGAGGCCGACTGCTCGTATCGCGGCGGTGACAAGCGCGACGCGCTGTTCGACTCGGGCGCGTTCTGGGCCGAGGGGATGAGCTACGCGACCTCGGCGGTGTGTTGGAACGCGGGCACCGCTTGCACCGGCGGCCCCAGCCCTTACGACGATTGCCGGCCGGCCGACTACGACGTCGACGGCAACCTGACCGACGACCCGAGCGCCGCCGTGCTGCACCCGATCTCGCGCTACGTCGACATGCTCGAGGCGGTCGCGGAGAACAAGGCAGAGGGCCGCGAGGTGCTGGTCTCGCTGATCGCGGGCGTGCCCGAGGGATACCCGGAGCAGCCGCTCGTGTACGCGGCCAGCGACGACGTCGAGTTCCAGAAGCTGTTCGGGATCGGGGCCGGCTGCACTAGCGTGGTCGACGGGGTCGAGCAGACCGCGGTGCCGCCGGTGCGCTTGCGGGCGATCGCCGAGGCGTTCCCGGTCAGCGAGACGACGATCTACTCGGTGTGCAGCGCCGACTATTCGAGCGCCGTCGCGGATATCGTCGAGGGCATCAGCAAGGAGCTCCCGCCAGCTTGCTACCCCGGCTGCTTGCTCGACGTCGATCCGACCACCGAGGAGCTCGACTACGACTGCGAGGTCGTGCAGGAGGTCGACAAGGACCGCGAGATCCTGCCCGAGTGCGAGGCCGGTGCCGGAGGCCCCGAGCTACCCGCTGACGCCGACGCTTGCTGGGTGCTGTTGACCGGGGACGAGCGGGCCCCGGCTTGCCAGGTGCCGGGAAAGAACGGCGAATTCCTGTTGCTGCGGCGTCAGGGCGTCTCGGTGCCGGTCGGCGCCGAGGTGACCGCGGCTTGCCAGGCGTCGTCGAAGCCGAGCATCGACTGCCCGTGATCGGCTGAGCGCAAATCCAGAGCGGGGAGCGGATCCATGCATCCGCTCCCCGCATTCGCTCATGGCTACTTGGCGAACATCTCGTCGACCGGCACGACCTGGATCGCCTGCTCGCGGATGCCCAGCTTGTAGGCGCCGATCGCCTTGTCCTCGAGCAACACCTCGTCGGGCTTGGGCGAGGGGTAGGTGATCGAGATCGGCTCGCTGCTCAGCAACTGCTCGGTGATCAGCTCCGGCTGGCCGGTCACGATCACGATCTTCATGTTGTCGGGATCGAGGTGCTGCTCGAGCGCCCGGTTGACGTCGTCGACGGTCAGCTTGTCGAGCTCGGCGGCGAAGCGCTCGAGGTGCGGCTGGTCCAGCCCGTAGAATCGATCGTCGATCGCATACCCGAGTCGATCC
>CBFGLP010000979.1:0-3167 GCA_965649595.1 uncultured Myxococcales bacterium
GTCACCGCGTGTTTCGCCAAGACCTCACCTACCCCCAGGCAGCGAAGGTGCTCCAAACAAACACGCACCCGAGCATCACCGAAGGCGCGCTGCAGCGACACCTTCGCCGACAGATCGGCCCGGGCTTCTCGCGTCAGGCCACCGGACCACACCTGCCGGCGATGACGGCCTGGGTTCGTCGCCAGGTCGACGGCTGGTCGGTCGGGCAGCGCCTGCGGGTGGCCGAAGAGATGGCCCGCTTGGGCCTCAACTGCATGTCGCTGTTCGCGTCGGGCGAGGAGCTCGGGCAGGACACCGAGCCTTATCGCCGCTACGCGACGGTGTTCACCGGCGTGATCGCAATGAGCTGGCCGATGTCGATCATGCGCTGGCCCTGGATCCGTCGGACCCGCGACCAGCTCGACGCGATGATCACCGAGCGGCTCGCCGAGCATCGACGCAACCCGCCGGGGCCGGGTCGACCGCCCGACTACTTCGACTTTCTGCTGCGCGGCACGATGCCCGACGGTGGGCCGCTGCCCGATCGTGTCCGCGTGGTGTTCGGACAGATCCCCTACAAGAACATGGGGGTCTACGCCTCGCGGGTGATCAACCAACTGCTGGTCCAACTGGTCCAGCGGCCCGAGGTGCTCGAGCGGGTTCAGCCCGAGATCGACCGGGTGCTAGCCGACGACGAGATCACGCTCGAGGAGCTGGCCTCGATGCACGCGTCCAAGGCGGCGCTCAAGGAGACGCTGCGCATGCTGCCGATCGCGGTCGCGCTGCAGCGGACCGTCGGCGAGCCGTTCGAGTTCGGTGGGTATCGCTTCGAGGTCGGCGACAAGCTGTTCATCCCGATCTCGGCGACCCACTTCTTGCCCGAGCACTTCCCCGATCCCGAGCGCTTCGACATCGATCGCTTCGGCCCAAACCACGACGAGGACCGCCAGCGCCACGTGTTCAACCCCTTCGGGCTCGGCAACCACGGCTGCTTGGCGCAGGGCGTGTTCGAGACGATCACCCTGGTCGTCGTCGGCGTCCTGCTGCACCGCTGGAGGCTCGAGGCCAACTACCGGATGCGGACGGTCCTCGACGCGCTGCCCGGACCCTGGGTCGGGCACGAGATGCGGATCGTCGAGCGCCGGGCCGCCGCGCCGCCGCCCGGTCGGCGACGCCCCGGTCCGGGTCACCGCCACGCGCTCTCGACCGCGCTGCTCGACGCGATCGACAGCGCGCCGGAGGTCGAGCTCGACGGCGGCGAGTTGCTGTTCGCCGAGGGCGACGTGGCCGATCGCCTGTACTACGTCCTCGCGGGCCAGCTGCGGATCACTCGTGGAGGCGAGGACGGTGAGCCACGCGAGCTCGCGGTCGTCGGGCCGGGCGAGATCGTCGGCGAGGCGGGCATCCTCCACGGCCTCCCGCGCACGACGACCATCCGTGCGCTGACGCCAGTCCGGCTGATCGCGGTAGATCGCGAGCTGTTTGGCGAAGCGGTGGTCGAGCACGACATCACCGCCCGCGAGTTCGCCGAGCTCACGGTCCGTCGCCAAGCCAGCGCCCTGCTCGCGACCCGGCTGCGACGCGGCAAGCTGCTCGACTTGCGCGCCCGCGAGCTCGAGCTCCCGGGCGGCACGATCCTCTATCGCCGCGGCGACGTGGCCGAGAGCTTCTTTTTGTTGGTCGAAGGCAGCGTCGAGGCGGTCGCCGACGACGGGACCCGGGTCGCGCGGCAGCTCTGCGCGCCCGACTCGTTCGGCGAGATCGGCCTGCTCGATGGCCTCCCGCGTCGGGTGACGGTCCGGGCCGCGCCCGAGGGCGCCCGGCTGCTCGCCCTGGATCGCGAGGCGTTCGCGGCGATGTCGAGGAACGGGGAGCGGCAAGCCGAGTTGAGCCTGGTCTCGCGAATACTCGCCAGCGACGCGGGCGATCCGGACGATCCAAGCCGGCCGTGACGCTATGCTCGCCGCATGCAACGGCTTGCCCTCATCACGATCCCGACGCTCACCCTCCTCGCCTGTAGCGGCAACGGCGGGAGGGGCGACGAAGAGATCGGCGAGGGCATCGAGACCAGCGGCGACGACCTCGACACCAGCTCGACCGACACCACCGAGGGATCCGAGTCCGAGTCCGAGTCCGAGTCCAGCGACACCAGCAACGAGGACGACTCGAGCGACGCCAGCGACGATGGCGTGAAGTTCGATCTCCCGACCCTGCCCGACTCGGGCGGCGGACCGGTGCTGCCGACGATCCCCGAGACCTGTGATCAGGCGCTGATGATCGAGAGCACGGTCGGCTGCTCGTTCCACGCCAACAAGATGCAGAACTTCGAGGAGGAGCCGAGCTCGCTGGTGATCGGCAATGTCTCGGACGAGCACGTCGCGACGCTGCAGCTCTACTTCGGCGCCGCTGGTGGCGAGCAGGTGGTCGGCGGCCCGATCATGGTCGGACCAGGCGGAACCCACGAGTTCGTGCTGATGATGCCGGGCCAGCCCGGCGACGTGTCGGTCCTACGCGATGGTGGGGCGTATCGGGTCGAGAGCGATCGGCCGGTGGTCGCCTACCAGCACTCCCCGATCTCCGCCCAGGCCCACAACGACTCGTCGATGCTGATCCCCGACCACGCGCTCGGCCAGAACTACATCGTCGCGGCCTGGAGCACCAACGTCGGCAACGACTACTCGTACTTCAACGTGGTCGGCGTGCACGACGGCACGACGGTCGAGTGGGAGCCTCGCCAGGCGACGCTGGCCGGCTCGGGCGTGCCAGCCGTCGCCCCCCTCGCGCTCGGCCAGGTGCTGCTCGATCGCTACGACATGCTGCAGGTGACCTCGACCACCGACGTGTCGGGCACGATCGTCACGACCAGCGAGCCAGCGTGGGTGATCGGCGCGGTGCCCTGCGTCAACGTCCCCGCCGGCGTGACCTTCTGCGATCACATCGAGGAGCTGATGCTGCCGCTCGAGTATTGGGGGCAGGAGTACGTCGGCGCCCACGCGCCGCAGCGCGGCAATGAAGACTACTGGTGGCGCATCTACTCGGGCGCCGACGCGGTCACGATCACCACCGATCCACCGCAGCCCAACACCCCGGCGGTGCTCGATCGCGGCGAGTTCATCGAGTTCTCGACCAAGCAGAGCTTCATCGCCACCGCCGATGGGCCCTTCATGCCGGTCCAGTACCTCGAGGGC
>CBFGLP010000980.1:0-2040 GCA_965649595.1 uncultured Myxococcales bacterium
CGCCGCCGCGCCGTCGTAGGTGCAGGGGTCCCCCGACACCCCGTCGCCCATGACCGGCACGCACTTGTTGGCGTCCCAGGTGTCGCCGCCCATGTTGTAAGCGGCACACTTCTCCCCTTCGGGGCAGTCTTGCGCCCAAGGATCGCAGGTGTTGGCCGCCGGCATGTCGCCAGCCGGAATGAAGCCCGACTCCTCGGTCGATTCGCCGCTCTCCGTAGTGCTCTCCTCGGTGTCGGCTTCGTCGACTACCGTGTCGCTCTCGCTCTTCTCTTCGTTTTTGGAGCAGCCGGCGAGCATGAGCACGCCGGCGCTGATTAGTGTCGTGATTCGAGTCCTTCGCATGTTCAGTCTCCGAGTCGCGAGGCCTAGCCTATAGGACCGTGATCGATCCGAAAACCCGGATAGCGCTGCCAGTACTGGCCCTTCGACGAGTCAGCGTCGGGCGGCCACTACCGGGAGTTCGGCCAGCGCAGCAGCCCAACGCAGACCTATGAAAAGCGCCCGCTCGACGGAGGTCAGCGACTTGGCCTCCGAGCGAGCGAGCGATATTGCCCCTTCGATTCGATTCTCAACCCCGCCCAATTGCGATGTCGACGTTCTCACCGTCGATATCGCTCCCGCCACGATGCGGCAGCGTGGCCTCGCGCTCCGGCAGCGTCGGCCCATGGTGAACCGAGAGGTTGGTCGCTAGCACCTCGCCCGCGATCATCTCGCGCAAATCCGCGCGCTCGAGCGCCTGCGCGAGCTTGGTCTGCGCCCCGCACCCGAGCGCGAGATCGATCCGATCGCTGACGTCGAGGTCCGCGTCCTTGCGCAGGTTCTGGATCCGATTGATCAGCTCGCGCGCCAGGCCCTCTTGCTCGAGTGCGGCGTCGACGTTGGTGTCGAGCACGACAGTGATCTCGCCCTCGGTCTCGGCCACGCGACCTGGCAGCGGCTCGCGGCGGAACATCAGCTCTTCCTCGCGCAGCTCGTGGCCTTCGATCACCACGCTGCCGCCCTCGAGCACCCCTCGCAGCGTCGCCGCGTCGAGCTGCTCGACCGCCGCCGCGACGCTCTTCATCTGCTTGCCGAGCTTCTTGCCGAGCAGCTTGAAGTTGGCCTTGGCCGAGAGCGCGACGAGGTCCCCGTCGTCCTCGGCCAACTCGACCCGCTTGACGTTGAGCTCGCCGGCGACGTGCTCGGCGAAGCGCTCGATCGCGGCGCGGACCTGTGGATCGCGGCTCGCGACGGTCAGCGAGGGCAGCGGGCGTCGCACGCCGATCCGCTCGCGCTCGCGCAGCGCCATGCCGAGCCCGACCACCCGCCGCGCGGTTGCGACCTGCCGCTCGAGCTCGAGATCCCGCAGGCTCTCGTCGACGCGCGGGAACGCCTGCAGGTGGATCGAGTCCGCGTCGGGTCCGGTCGCCAAGCCGACGTCGACGATCAGCCGCTGGTAGAGGTGCTCGCTGAAGAAGGGCAGCACCGGGGCCATCGCGTGGGCGATCGTGACGATCACGCGATAGAGCGTGGCGTAGGCGTCGTGCTTGTCCTGCGCGCTCTGTTCGGTGTTGGCCCGCCAGTAGCGACGACGGCCGCGGCGGATGTACCAGTTGTTGAGCTCGTCGCACATGTCGAGCCACGCCGGCACGAGGTTGTCGAGCGAGTAGGCCTCGAACTCGCGCCGCAGCTCGGCCACGAAGCTCTGCACCCGCGAGAGGATCCAGCGATCCAGCTCGCCGCTCGGCCGGACGTCGAGCGTCGCGGCCGTGGGCACCCACCGGTCCGCGCGCGCGTAGGTGACCAAGAAGTTGTAGGCGTTCCACAGCGGCAGGATCGCCGTCTTGACCATGTCGCGCACAATCAAGCCCTCGGTGTCGCTCGCGTCGCGACCGAAGCGCATCGGCTCGGCGCGCACGACCGGCCCCGAGATCAGGTAGGCCCGCAGCGCGTCGGCGCCGAAGCTCTCGATCACGTGCATCGGGTCCGGATAATTCTTGAGCCGCTTCGACATCTTCTTGCCGTCGGCGGCGAGGATCAGCCCGTTGACGATCACGTTCT
>CBFGLP010000981.1:0-5294 GCA_965649595.1 uncultured Myxococcales bacterium
TCGAACCCCATGAACACGTCGTAGTTCGAACGCCAGGTTGGAGCCAGCGACGCCACTCCTAGCCCGGCGGTCAGGACCGACGCTCCGATCCACCCAGCCCACTCGGGCAACCGCTGCCCCTCTCCTCGGGATAGGCACCAGCCGAGCGCGCCACCCGCCAACAGACCTCCGATGTGTCCTGCGTGAGCCAGTATTCGGACTCCGACCAGAGGCAGCACAAACCCCACGACCAGCCAGAAGAGCAACCAACCTCCGAGCGACTTGGCCGAGACGGGACCCACCAGCTGGCGAGTCGCCTCGCTCCCCCAAGCACGACCCACGACCAGCGCTCCCGCCAGTCCGAAGATCCCAGCCGAGGCACCGACCACCATCGGAGCCTCCGCCCAGGCCAGCGAGGCCAAGCACCCGATCAAGTTGGATGCAGCGAAGACCCCGAGCATCCGCCACGGACCCCAGGCCTTCTCGATCCACTGCCCGACCGTCCAGAGCCCCATCATGTTCAAGCCGAGATGCAGCCACGACCCATGTAGGAATCCGGCGGTTGCGACTCGCCAGAGCTCTTTGTCGATCCAGACCCGCGCGGCCTCGAGCCCACCGAAGCGACGCAGCGCCTCGACGTCTTCGATCTTCCACAGGCTCTCGAACAGGGCCACGAGTGGCTGCTCGGATCGCACACCGACGACGACCAGCATCGCCACGAAGGCGAGCAGGCAGACACCGATCAGCGCGGCGCATGCGGGACGCTCTCGCAGGCTCGGGCTCTTCACTGAGCCAACCCTAACCGATGCGCTGCTGCAGCCCGCGAAAGTCGATCATTCGACGAGGGTCCCGAGCCGATGTCGCCCAACGTATATAGAGGAAGTGAAGCGGTCGCGAGGTCCTCTTCATTTCCAGCTCATCGCACCGCATCGAGCTCGACTCACCCTGCCTGCTCCAGAAAGAGATCCCTCGGATGCGCACGCCGATTCCCGATTCCGGGCTTGCGCGGGAAATGCGCAAGTCGCTGCTTTCGACGAGCACGATGCTGGGTATGACATCGTGCTCATCTGTGCCCACATCCGGCCGCGCATGCTCGGGCTCTGTCCACGATCGCGCAACAACGAGATCGACGGTCCGCCACGGAGATCAGCAAGACAAGCGTCGCTGCTTGCGGCCCTGCGCGGCCGGTTGCTATGGTCCGCGCGTTTGGTCGCCGGCGATCTCGCACGGCCCAGCGCTCGGTATTCGCCGCATGCCCCCAGAGCGTCTTGCAGCCTTCGGACGACCCGCGGCCCTCGCGGTGGGATCGCTTCGACCCCCCGCCCGGACCTCAATCAGGCCCATCATCGTGCCAAGGAGCCGCAGCTAGGTGGCGAGGCAGAATCTACTCCTGGTCGACGGCGACACCCGCAGCCGCCGAGTTCTCGAAGTCAGTCTGCGCAAGGCCGGCTTCAGCGTCACCACGGCCGAGGACATCGATCAAGCGCTGCTGGTGCTTCAGCACGGTGAGCCCGACCTGATCATCTCCGACACGCGCTTGCCGGGTCGCGACGGGTTCGAGTTCTGCCTCGAGGTCAAGAAGAACCCCAAGTGGGCAGGCATCCCCTTCGTGTTCCTGACCTCGGCCAAGCAGATCGAAGACAAGGTCCGTGGCCTCGAGCTCGGCGTCGAGGACTACCTGGTCAAGCCGATCTACATCAAAGAGGTAACCACTCGCCTGCGCATGTTGATGCAGCGCAAGCAGCGGGAGCGGCTCGAGAAGAAGGACGCGGCGCGGACCAAGTTCACCGGTCACCTCGCCGACATGGCGGTCGTCGACCTCTTCCAGACGATCGAGATCTCGCGCAAGAGCGGCACCATTCAATTCGAGACCGAGCTCGGCGAGGCGACGATCTGGTTCCGCGACGGCTCGATCATCGACGCCGAGATGGGTCGCCTGCAGGGTGACCAAGCCGTGTACCGCTTGCTCGGGCTCAACGACGGCAGCTTCGCGGTCGAGTTCAAGCCGATCAACCGCAACCCGGTCATCAAGGAGAGCACGCAAGGGCTCTTGATGGAGGGCATGCGCCGGGTCGACGAGTGGGGCCGCCTGCTCGAGCAGCTGCCTCCGCTCGACGCGGTGCTCTCGGTCGACAAGGCGGCGCTGGCCGACCTGCCAGACGACTTGCTCTCGCCCGAGTTGCAGCAGGTGCTGCGTCGCTTTGATGGTCGTCGAACGATCCTCGGGGTCGTCGACGAGACCGGCAAGGACGACCTCGAGGCGCTCGAGGCGATCTCCAGCCTGTACTTCCAAGGTCTGCTGATCGCGGCGTCCGGAGACGAAGGCGACGAAGAGAACATCGAGCTCGGCGACAGCAGCACGGCGCTGCGGCTCGAGTCGTGGGACCTCCCGCCGACGACCACGCCCGAGCAGTTCCAAGCGCCCAAGCTGACGCCCGAGTCCGGACCGCACGCGATCCCGGGCGAGGTCCCGCCGATGCCGAGCTATCCCGCCTCGGCGGACTCGTTCAACGCCGACAGCGGCGCGGGGCTAGTCGCGGGTCTGCCCGACGAGACGCCGACGATCGGCGAGGGCCTGACTCCGCTGCACGATCCTCGCTTCGAGGTCGAGGACGAGGACGCCGATGACCCGATGGTCCGAGCCCTGAGCGATCGCTTCGATGCGATCGAGCGAGGCGATGGTCTCGACGCGATCGAGCGAGGCGATGGCCTCGACGCGATCGAGCGAGGCGAAGACCAGGGCGGGCTCGCTGCTGCGTCCGATCCTCCTGCTGAAGACTCCGACGCGAGCTTCAGCGGGCTCGGTCGGACCTTGCAGGCGATCGTCGACAGCGAAGACGACGACGACGGCTTCAACAAGCCACCGAGCGAGTCCAGCAGCATCGCCGCCGCGCGGCTGCGGGTCGAGCAAGAGGAGGCGGCGCGCCGTCGGGCCGAAGAGGAGCTCGCCCGACGCGAGGCCGAGACGCTCAGCCACGAGGCGCGCCGCTTGCCCGAGCCTGCGCCCACCTCGATCGGGCTCGATGAGCGACGCGCGACGATCGAAGCCGCGATCCGCCAAGTCGACCAGCTGCGCGAGCGCAGCCGGAGCATGACCGAGCCGATGTTCCTCGCGCCTCGACCCGCGCCGGTGGTCGTGCGCGACGAAGACGACGAGGGTGGTGACCCGAGCTCGAGCGGGAGCTCGCTCGAGTCAGCCGAGACATCCGACGAGTGGGCTCGCAACAAGATCAGCGTGCTCACGGGCAAGTCGACCGACGCGGCCGCGGACGAGCAGCCGGCGGTCGCCGTGCAAGCCAGCGAGGTCGAGTCCGAGGAGGCACGCAAGCTGGTCGCCGGTGGCGAGCGGGAAGCCACGCTCGGGATCGCGAGCTCGCCCAACGCTCGGTCCGAGCGTCCTTCGCCCGATGCTCCGAGCGCCGCGACGTCGACCTCCGCTCGGATAACGCCGGCCAAGCCCGAGCCTCGCCGCCTCGCCAGCCCGGCGCCGCGGACCGAGCCGAGCTGGACACGTCCGCCGACGCTCGCCGAGCTCGGGCTCGACTTCAACAAGCCCAAGACGATCGACACCTCGCTGCCCGACACGCCGAAGGTACCTAGCGCTTCGGTGTCCGTCGCGGCGTCGGCAGTCGACGCTCCGAGCTCGACTGCCGACGAGCCCGAGCCGACGAAGACCGAGCCGGCAGCAGCGCCCACGTCCGGTGGTTCGAGCGAGCCGGTCGAAGCCGCAGCCAACCAGGCACCCGCATCCACGCCGCCGGCCTCCGCAGTCTGGGCGAAGGACTCGTCGACCTCGTCGATGACCGCCGGCACGATCGGCGCTCGCGATGACGACGACTTCGCGCCGGTCAAGGTCAAGGTCGCCGAGCCAGCGCGCGAGTCTGTCGGACGCAGCGAGCCCGCGACCGAGCCCGTCGCTCCGACGCCCACGCCGAGCACCACCAAGCCGGCAGCCAAGCCGGCGCCGAAGATCGAAGAGCCCGAGCGCGACCTCGATGACTCGCAGGACGACGTGCCGGCGATTCGGCCCGACCGTCCGATCTCGGCCCCGGTCGTGCATGACGAAGACCTGGACTCGGGCACCGGCGGCGGATCCAAGCTCGGCCTGTGGATCGCCGTCGGAGTGGTAGCGATCGCGGTCGCCGGCTTGTTCGCGTTCAAGGACAAGCTCGGCGGAGGCAAGGACCAGCCCGAGGACAAGGGCGCCGCGACCAGCACGGGCAGCAAGGACGAGCAGCCGGGCGACACCGGCAGCAAGCCCGAGCCAAACCCCGACGCGACCGATACGAGCGCCTCGGACAGCAAAGCCGGAGCCGACGCGAACACCGGGACCACCAGCGGCGTCGCTACGACCGGTGCCGACACCGGCGCGGCCGCAGCCACCGAGACCGGAGCCGAGATCGACATCGACGCCGAGCTCGCGTCGGCCAAGCGCTACTTCAAGAAGTTCCGGCGCAAGAGCGAGGCACAGGCGATCATCGACAAAATCCTCGAGGTCAACCCGGATCACGGTCCGACGCTGGTCCTCTACGCGCAGATCCTCGCCAGCGAGGGGAAGATCGAGGATGCCCTAGCGACGGCTCGCCGGGCCAAGCTCGCGAACCCCGATGACCCCGAGGTCTACGAGATCCTCGCCGGGCTGCTCGAGGCTCAAAAAGACTACGCGGGCGCGATCGAAGCCTACGAGCGCTACCGCGAGCTCGCGCCGAATGGACCGATGGCTGGCGCAGCCAAGACGTCGATCCAGAGGTTGAAGCGCCTGCAGAAGTGATGGTCCGCATCCTCGCGATCGAGTCCTCCTGCGACGAGACGGCCTGCGCGGTGGTCGAGCGCTCCGGCTCGGCATCCGAGCCGGGCACCCGGGTGCTCAGCTCGGTCGTCGCCTCGCAGATCGCCGTGCACGCTCGCTTCGGTGGTGTGGTGCCCGAGCTGGCCAGCCGCGAGCACCTCGACGCGATCGCTCCGGTGATCCGCGAGGCGATCGAGCGCGCCGGGCTCGAGCCGACTCGCCTGGCCGAGCAGGTCGACGCGCTCGCGGTCACCGACAGCCCTGGCCTGGTTGGAGCGCTGCTCGTGGGTGTCCAGGCCGCCCGCGGCCTCGCGCTGGCGACCCGGCTCCCGCTCTACGGCGTCCATCACATGGAAGGTCACCTGTTCTCGGCCTTCCTCGACACACCCGAGCCCTTCGCTCCTCACCTCGCGCTGCTCGTGTCCGGTGGCCACACCGAGCTGGTCGACGTCGCTGGGCTCGGTCACTACACGCTGCTCGGCTCGACCCGCGACGACGCTGCCGGCGAGGCGTTCGACAAGGTCGC
>CBFGLP010000982.1:0-1514 GCA_965649595.1 uncultured Myxococcales bacterium
GGCCCGGACGGGCCGACTAAGCCCTACTTCGACGTGCTGCGAGGTGTGCTCTCGTTCGACCGCAAGGCGATCCGGCTCGGGGTGCCGGAGGTCGGCGAGCTGCGCCTGACCTCCGGTGAGGTCGAGTTCCGCCAGTGCACGCCTGCCCGCCCCTGCGGCCCGAAGGGCTTCGTCGGCCCGTCCGGGCCGAATGGCACGCCCGACCGGCTCGAGCGCGGCATCGCCATCTGGCTGGGCGGCGAGCGAGGGGCCCGCGCGGCGTCGCGGCCGAGCAGCGCCGTGTCGATGCGGGTCGGCGAGCGTGGCAACGCGCAGTTCTGGGGCGAGCTCGTGATCGACGATCGGTTCGAGGGCCTCGACCGCGCGGTCCTGACCTCGAGCCTCACGATGTTCCCGGTCTCGCTGGCCGACAACTCGGGCCGGACCGAGCTCGAGGCCGCGCTGAGCAGCGAGAAGCTGATCTTCGAGACCGACGGGATCAACGGCAGCGTGACCGGCAAGGTGCTGATCGAGCGCTCGATCTGGCTGCGCGACGCGAGGCAGGGCGTCGCGGTGCTCTCGTTCGCCGACCCCTCCCCGGCTCCGCCCTCGCAGCTGCCCGAGTTCATCCGCGACCTCGACCTCAACCTCGAGCTGCAGACAACGCAGCCCTTCCGGGTCGACAACAACGTGGCCAAGAACCTCGAGGCGCGGGCCGACCTCCGGCTCGCCGGCACGGTCGGAGATCCCCAGCTCAGCGGGGAGATCAACGTCGAGAGCGGGGTCATCGACATCGACATCCTCGGGGGCGCCTATGACGTCAAAGGCGGCACTGTCTCGGTCAACGAGGACATCGAGAAGAGCGAGATCAGCGTCGAGGCGGCCCGCCAAAAGCAGATCAAGGTCAACAACCAGCTCTTGACCCTGCACCTCAGCCTGACCGGCACGCTCGACGCGATCCAATGGGAGTGCACGGCGCCCGGCGACACCTCGGGCGCGCTGGCGACCGCGCGAGGCTGCGTCGACTACCTGATCTTCGACGCGGGCAACCTCGACGTCGCCAAGTCGGACATCCGCGAGAACCGCAACAACAACCTGCTGGGCACCCGCTTCCTGCCGCTCGCCGGTCGGCTCACGCAGGTCGAGCTCAACGAGGTGCTCGCGCGCGAGATCCCACGGGTCGAGCCTTACCTGCCCTACATGCGCTTCCGCATCGATCAGGTCGGCCTGCTGACCGAGTTCGAGACGCGCCCGGAATGGCTGCGCTGGGGCTGGGGCCGATTGGGCCTCAACTTCACCTACCTGCGCGGGTATCCTGGCTCGGTGATCCGCGACAGCCGATCGGTCTCGGGCCGGCTCGAGATCCTCGAGAACCTGTTCCTCGAGGCAGCCTTCACGAACCGCTCGTACACCAACCGCGTGTTGATCCTCGACCCAGCGCGAGGGCAGTCGATCGAGCTGCGCAACCGCCTCGAGTTTCCGAGCCCTCGGTGAGCGATTGGATGCCTGCGGAGCGGTCGGGTTCGAGGGGGCTG
>CBFGLP010000983.1:0-3517 GCA_965649595.1 uncultured Myxococcales bacterium
TCGGGAGCGACCCACGTCGTGACACTGCCACGTCCATCCTGGTTGTAGGTCGACTCGACGATCAGCTCGCCATCGACGTGCACATAGGCGTCGGCGCGGTTGCTCGTGTCGGCCTGCACGAACACCTCGATCTGGTGGCCATCGACCTCATACTTGGCCGACGCCCAGCGAACACGCAGACCGTTGGACGGTTCGACGTACTCGCCACCCTCCACCTGGAGAGCCGGCGCAGCAACTTCGACTGCGCTAGGCGGCGACGCGTGCGGCGAGGGGGGAGACAGAGCGAAGGTGAGAACGAGAGCGAGGTTGTACATAGAGATTGCTTACTCTCTCCAAGGGCACGAGCAAGAGATCGAACGTCGACAACATCCTTGGCAACGCGCTTGCAGACCGCCACATGACCCCGGCGGCTCCGTTCGCGCGAGGTCTCTGGTCGCCATAAACGCTCAACTTCCCGAGCCGAGCATGTATACAGGTTTGGACCACCCAACAACTTGCGGGGCTCGCCCTGGCCGGTTGAGACCACGCTTGCTGCTGGTGACCCTGTATGCTGTCGGTGTGCCGTCAGCCTGCAGCGCCAGCCGTGTCGCAAATGGACAGGCGGGGTCAGCGCGATAACCAGTCGGAGCTTTGGGGTCAGTAAATACGAGCAACAACTGTCTCACTTTATTGATAACTTCCGGCCCGAGTGCCGAGTCGATCATGCTGTTGGCCCAGATTTCGGACGGCGGCAGGCGCATCGCACCATCCTCCCGACAGTTCAAATAGGGATGACCCGCATGAACATCAGCGCATGCGCCAAGTTGGCGAGCATGTGAATGAGCATGGGTGCTGCGAGCGAGCGCGTTCGCATGAATGCGAGTCCGTATGTCAGCCCCCCGAACCCGTGGTAGAGCGAAAAGCCATAGCCATAGATCACCGCATGGGCGAACTGAAACAAGACCGCTTGGTAGATGAGGGCATCTCGTTCGGACACATACCCCTCTATCGCCCGCTGAATGAGCACACGGTAGAGAACTTCCTCGACGAGCACACCGATGAACAAGCGGAGGAAATACCAGCCCCATGCGGTCCCAGACGGGAGCAAGAACACCCCGTAAGAGTTCATGGCGATTTGTTGAAGCTGGTCATCGCTGCCGGTACAGCGCAGATAAATGCTGCTGGCAATCATCGCCCCAAGCATCACGAGCGGTGCGACGCCGAGCGACCGCCAACGACTGGGCCACACCGTGACGCCACTGTGTGTATCGATCACTGCAACTGCCAGCCACGCTGGCACTGCGACGCCGAACAACAGCAGCGATGTGTTCAGGGTGGCCATCTGCGGCGTCCAGCCATCCCCTGATAGCAACCACTGGGCCGGAGCAGGCCCGAGCCCGATAAACCAGACAGCAAACGCGCTGGCGATCAGGGCGAGAGCCAAATGACGGCCGCGCAAGAACGGGGCCCGCTCACGGCGCTCGGTCAATCCGGGTCGCCTCCCCCAGGCGGCGGGGGTGGCTCGTCGTCGCCATCACCGTCCCCCGGCTCCTCCGGCGCACCACCTTGACCTCCGGGGACATCCGTCGGTCCCTTCTCCGGCACACACCCGCCGCTTGTTTTGTCCTCGTGTGCACATCCGCCGCTGTTCAGGAACAACGCACCCAGACACACGAGGAACAGCCAGCCGACACACTTCTGCGGCTGAGTGTTGATGTCGACCCCCGCCGGATTTTCTCCGGTCGCCGTCTGGCCATCCATCACTCCCTCGTAGTGGATAACGTCGCCCTCACGCCAGAGTTCCAGGTGGTTGCCGTCATCGTCGTCGATACGAGCATCCCCGTAGATGACCCCGCCGTCGATCCACACTTCATAGCTGATTTGACGTCCCTCGTCGTCCACGAGAGAGCCACTCTTCAGCACCCGCACACTCTGGGTGGAGTCGGTCGCCGGGGCCGGCATGGCTCCGATGTTCGGCAGGGCGAGCGCCGTCGTACTGGCGAGCGCCATACACCCTGCGGTGATGGTTGACATGATGGACCTCATCATGAGCGGAGCATGGACGGGTGAAGTGTTGCATCAACAGTCCGCGAGCAAGAACATCTCGCTTGATCGCTGTGAGGCCGGTCGGCCTTGGAGCGGATCGGCTTCGTTCGCGCCCGTGGTCGTCCGCTGGTCTAGGGCGGCTGCGTTCCGGACCCCGCAACTATGCCGGGCCGATTCGGGTTGCAAGTCTGCCGGTTGGGGAGGAGTCAGCGCCTATCCGGTTGCGCCTTCTATTCGGCGGCAAGCCTGGTCGAGCGGCGCGTGTGTCGTCCTGCACGACCCGTGCGGCGCTGCGCTCCGGCGAGCCGAGTCGCCTTCGAGCCGCGCTGTGGGCTGTCAGTCCGAACCCAGGTCCGCCTGAATCTCCTCGAGCTGAGCCAGCGCCGCGCGGAGGTCCTCGACCAGCTCACCCACGATCACGTCCGGGTCCGGCAGGTTGTCCGCGTCGAGCAAGCTCTCGTCCTTGAGCCAGAACAGGTCCAGCGAGCACTTGTCACGCCCGCCCTTGCCGTCCTCACCGGCGATCTCGGCATAATCGTAGGCGCGCCAGCGGCCGTCCGGATTCTTCTCGGACCAGGTCGCCTTGCGCTTCTTGGCCGTGTAGAGGCGGACGAACTCGTCGAGGTCGCCCCGCTTCATGCGGTTGGTCTTGAGCGTGAAGTGCTTGTTGGTGCGCAGATCGTAGACCCACAGCTTCTTGGTCCACGGAGTCGGCGAGGCCGGCTTGCGCTCGAAGAACAGCACATTGGCCTTCACGCCCTGGGCATAGAAGATCCCGGTCGGCAGACGCAGCAGCGTGTGCACATTGCACTCGCGCAGCAGCGCGCGGCGAATGGTCTCACCGGCACCACCCTCGAACAGCACGTTGTCCGGCACGACCACGGCTGCCCGGCCACCGATCGCCAGCAGGCTCTTGATGTGCTGGACGAAGTTCAATTGCTTGTTGGTCGTGGTGGCTTCGAAGTCCTCGCGCTCGTAGGAGATCGTCTCGCGGTCGGTCTCGCCCTCGTTGGTCACGACCAGGATCGATGATTTCTTTCCAAATGGTGGGTTGGTCAGGACCACGTCATAGCGCGTGCCGCCGAGCTCGCGCAGAGAGTCGTCGGTGCGGACCGGCAGCATCGCCTCGATCTCGGCGTCGACGAGCCCCGCCGGCTTGCCCTTCTTGAGCATCGCTGCACGGTGCTTGTCCAGCTCCTGCGGGGTCGGGCCGACGCCGTGCAGCATCAGGTTCATGGCCGCGAGCCGAGTCACGCTCTGGACCAGCTCCACGCCGCGCAAGCCATGCAAGCGCAGGTGGTCACGCTGCTCGCGGGTCAAGTTGGGGAAATTCGCTTCGTCGGTCAGGTAAGCGTGCGTGGCGAGCAAGAACCCGCCGGTTCCACAGGCGGGATCGATGATCGTCTCGCCCGGCTGCGGAGCGATGCACTCGACGATCGCGTCGATCAGCGGCCGCGGCGTGAAGTACTGCCCGGCCCCCGACTTGGTGTCC
>CBFGLP010000984.1:0-3137 GCA_965649595.1 uncultured Myxococcales bacterium
TGAATCCGATTCCGAGAAATGAACCCGGCCCTGTCAGCCGCGACCTCACGGCTTCGCGCCTGACCTTTGGGACAAATCTCAACTATTTGATATCGCTTGGTTTTCATCGATCCGAGCAGATCCATGCTTGACATGAATCGAGATTCATAACATGAACCGCCATCCCGAACGGCGTCGGCGATCCATGCGCGTCGCGATGACTTTCGTTTCCGGCTCGGGTCTGACGTGAGCGCCCATGGCTCGATCCTCGAAGGCACCCCGAGTCGGCTCGAAAGCCGACGCGCCGCGCCGCTCGGTTCGTGAAGAGAGCCGAGCTGTCTATCGCCAGGCGATCATGGAAGCGGCGATGCGGGTGTTTGGCAGCACCGGCTACAACGAGGCCAAGATCGCCGACATCGCCGCCGAAGCCGGCGTCGCGACGGGCACGCTCTACAACTACTTCTCGAGCAAGGAAGAGATCTTCGAGTCGATCCTCGAGGACGGCCGCGAGCGTGTGTGGGCCCACCTGTCCGAGAGCGAGTCAATCTCGGACCCGCTCGAGCGACTGCGCGACGCCATCGGCCGGATGCTCGGCTTCCTCGAGGAGCACGGGGCGCTGTTCGTCATCTACACGCAGATCATCGCCGACCCGCACTCGCTGCTGCGACCCGGCATCCAGACCGACGACGAATTTCGGCGCGCCCTGGTCACGCTGTTCGAGACCTCGCTCGCAGCCGCGTCCGCTCGCCTGCGCCCCGATCTGCCCCACGAGACGCTGGCCGTCGCGCTCAGCGGGCTCATCCATGGCTTCATCATGCGCTGGGTCGAGGGTGGCTGTCGCCCTGGGCTCCGCGCACAAACCGATCTCATCTTCGACATCTTCATGAACGGAGCTCGCTCGCGATGATCTCGCTCTCCTCCAAACTATCTGGGCTCGCTCTCCTCGTGCTGCTCTCGGGCTGTGACAAGCAGACCACGGGCGACCCCCTGCCTGCGACCAAGGGCGAGGGGGCGCCGGCCGAGCTGGCGCTGCCCAAGGCCGGCAATGACACCGGGACGCACGCCGCGTCGACCAGCCAGCACCGCTGGATTGGCAGCGCGAAGGCCAAGCACCACGTCGAGCTCGCGCCAGAGATGGGCGGCACGATCACCTCGATCGAGGTCGAGGAAGGCGACAAGGTGACCAAGGGTCAGCTGCTCTTCAAGGTCGAGGGCAGCGAGATCAAGCTCTCGGTCGCCCAGGCAGCCGCGGCGGTCGTGTCGGCCGAGGTCCAGGTCAGCGAGGCCCAGCGCGAGGCCGATCGGACCAGCAAGCTGGCGGCCAAGGGCTCGGTCGGCAGTGCCAACCTCGAGCGCGCGCAAGGTGGCGTCGACGCGGCCGAGGCCGGGCTCAAGCAGGCCAAGGCCGCCGCTGCGTTGGCCCGCTCGCGCATCGCCGACCTCACGGTCGAGAGCCCGATCGACGGGCTCGTCACGGCCAAGCTCAAGAGCGTCGGTGAGATGGCAACCACGATGCCGCCGACGATCGTGCTCGTGATCGAGGATCTCTCGACGATCGAGGTCCGCGTGCGGGTACCCGAGCTCAAGCTCCGCGAGCTCGACGTCGGCACGCAGGTGACCGTGCACTTCCCGGCGCTCGATCACGACGTGACGGTGCCGATCACCCGGATCGGCAACAGCGTCGATCCTCGCACACGGACGATCGAGCTGATCATCGACGTGCCGAACCCAGACCTTCGCATCAAGGGTGGCATGAGCGTCGAGGTCGAGATCGCCAAGTCCGAGCCGGTCGGCTCGAGCGCGAGCGAGGCCAAGCCCGACGAGCCCGAAAAACCAGTCGCCGAGGCCAACGCCCCGGCCCCCACCGCGATGGCCGAGCAGCCCGCGGCGCAGCCCAGCAAGGGCTGAGCTCGACAACCACACAACGCGTAGAGAGGAGCGGGGCAGGTGAAACTCGTCGATGTATCCGTTCGCCGTCCGGTGTTTGCGGCCATGTTGATCATGGCCCTGGTCGTGTTCGGCATGTTCTCGTATCCGCGCCTCGGCGTGGATCTGTTCCCCTCCGTCGACTTCCCGGTCGTGACGGTCACGGTGATCTATCCCGGCGCCGACCCGACCACGATGGAGAGCAAGATCGCCGAGCCGGTCGAGGAGGCGGTCCAAGGCATCAGCGGCATCAAGCGGATGACCTCGCGCAACCTCGAGGGCGTGACGATGGTCATCATCGAGTTCGAGCTCGAGGTCGACTCGGATCAGGCCCTCCAAGAGGTCCGTGACAAGGTCTCGGCGATCGAGCGCGACCTGCCACCGGGCATCGATCCGCCGGTGATCCAGCGCTTCGACACCGGCGCGGCTCCGGTCGCGTCGATCGCCCTCGCGTCCAACCTGCCGCCCGCCGAGCTCACGCGGATCGCCGACAAGATCGTCAAGCAAGAGCTACAGCAGGTCCAAGGCGTCGGTCAGATCGAGCTGGTCGGCGGCCGTGAGCGCGAGATCCGGATCGAGGTCGACCCGGGCAAGCTGACCGGCTACGGCCTCTCGGTCAGCGACGTGGCCGACACCCTGCGGGCGCAGAGCCTCGACATGCCGGCTGGCTACGTCAAGCAAGGCTCGCGCGAGCTGACCGTCACGACCCGCGGTGAGGTCCACTCGGTCGAGGAGATCGGCGAGCTGGTGATCACCGGCATCGGCGGGGCGGCGATCCGCATCCGCGACGTCGCCAACGTGCTCGACGACGTCGAGGAGGCCCGCTCGGCTAGCTCGCTCAACGGGACCTCGGCGCTCGCGCTGGTCGTGCGCAAGCAGTCGGGCGCCAACACGGTCGAGATCGCCGATCAGCTGCAGACGATCATGGCCGAGCTCGGCCCGCGGCTCGAGGACATGGGGGTCACCTACTCGATCCCCAGCGACAACTCGACCTTCATCCGGCAGTCGATCGAAGACGTCGAGATGGACCTGCTGCTCGGGTCGCTCCTGACCGTCGCGATCATCTGGGTGTTCCTGCACGACTGGCGGGCGACCTTCATCTCGGCGCTGGCGATCCCGACCTCGGTGGTCGGCACCTTCGCGTTCATGGAGATGATGGGCTTCTCGCTCAACAACATCACCATGCTCGCGCTCTCGCTCTCGATCGGCATCTTGGTCGACGACGCGATCGT
>CBFGLP010000985.1:0-2842 GCA_965649595.1 uncultured Myxococcales bacterium
CGGCTGATCGCGGCCAGCTCGGCTCGGCTGACGCACGACCGGGGGATCCGCTATCGCGTCGACGAGGACGTCATCGAGCATCTGATCCGTCGCGCGGGGATCGATCCGGCCCTCGGCGCGCGGCCGCTTCGGCACCTGCTCGGGCGCGAGGTCGAGAGCTTGCTGGCGGACGCGATCCTGCGCGGGCGCGTGCGGGCCGGCGAGGAGCTGGTCGTGCGGCTCGGTGAAGATCAGCGGCTCGAGCTCTCGGTCGGGCGCTGAAGCGAGCGTCGTTGCCGAGCTGACGGCCAGCGACCCGAGCTTACCGGACGCGCCAATCTAGCAATGTGGCCTCCGAGCTCATTGCCCCGCTGCGCTGCCTGGGCCATCGTGCCCCTGCATGTGGAGCCCGCGAGAGCGCGACGACCTGCTCGTCTGGGCCGACGAGCTGCAAGCCCGCGGCGACGCTTGGGGCGAGCTGATCGCCACCTCGCTGGCCCACGAGCTGGCCGTGGCGACCGGCGAGCTGTCGCAGGCCGAGCAGCTCGCCGCGGCTCTGCGCGCGCTCGAGCGCGAGGTTCGTGATCCCATGCTCGCGCCCTTGCTCGACGACGCGCCCGAGATCGAGCCGATCTGGCAGCACGGCGCGCTCGTCGGCCTGCGGATCGTCGATCGATCGAGAGAGCGCGGCGACCTGCTGCTCGAGCGACTCGCGGCGCTCGTTCGGCTCCCGGCGGCCCGGTTCCTTGCTTGGCTGCGCGTCGATGCCTGGGCTCCGAAGTTCAGGGCCGTGCACGAGAGGGTGCCCGAGCTGCTGCTCGCGACCGGGGTCGTCGCGCGACCGAGGGTGATCGTGCTCGGCAGCCCGCCCCGGCATGTCCGTCGCAACGAGAAGCTGAGCGCGCATTGGAGAATCCGTGACTTCGACGCTTTCGAGCGCGAGCTGTCTGAGTTGGAGCGCGGCATCTACAGCCTGTTTTGCGAGTCTGCCCGCGTGCTCCTACCTTGGGCCGTCGGTGACAAGGGCTCGCGACAACGCGCGTTCGAGCAGCTGGCCACGCGCCTGCGCACGAGTCCGACCGAGCTCGATCGCACCCGGCTCGCACGCGCGCTGTGGGATCCGAGCCTGCGAGTCCGCCTCGCCGCGCTCGATCTGCTCGCCGAGCTGCACGATGACGCCGCCCGCTTCGTGCCGGAGTTGGTCCTGATCCAGCGCGGCGCCCCCGAGTGGTGCGACCGTGCCCGCGAGCTCTTGGCTCGCCTCGCTCAGGATCCTGCGATCGTCGAACGAGTAGCAGACAACTTCGTGGCCGAGCAGGCCCCGGTGGTTCGCTGGTTGGCGGGGGCGAATCCGGTCGGACGTCGGGCGGTGCCCCGGATCCGGGCGATGCTCCGTCACCCTCCCGCGCGGCCTGGGTGGATCGTTCGCGAGCTCGAGGTCGGGCTGGCGCGGCTGATCGACGACACGATCCTGGACGCACCGGCGCCCATCGAGCACGACGAGCAAACAGGCGAGACCTCGTGGCTCGTGCGGCTGCGGGCTTGGCTCGGCCGCTAGAAGCTCACTCTTTCGCCGGCTCGGCCCGCTTCACGTGCTGCGGCAATTCAGGCACTTCACCGCGCTCGCAAACCTCGAGCGCCTCGCCAACCGCACGATCTTCCTCATCGGTCATGCTCAATTCCCACCGCTCCTTGATCGCCACCCAATCCCGGACATAGTCGCAGCGATACTCGGCGTTCGGCGGCAGCCAAGCCTCCGGTCCCTTGTCCCCTTTCGATCGATTTGCCCCGCGATCGACCGCGATCAGGTGGTCGTCGTGCTCGAGGTCGTTGGCGTAGCGTCGGCGCCGGCTCGCATCCCAACTATGGCCGTTCGAGCGGTGCGCATTCCCGAGCGGGACCATGTGATCGACATCGATTTGGCCGGGATCGCTAATCACCTTACCGGTATAAGGACAGATCCATTCTCCGCGCGTAACCTTGCACTTTTTCCGATCCTCGAACCTCACGCGCTTGGCCGACTCGGCGACCAAGACCTCGGTCCGGGTGTCTTGGCAGTCGCCGTCGTCGTCGATCCAGTGCTGCCACTCTCGACGGTCGTACTCCTGCGACCTCGTGCCGCCCCGCTCCTGCTCGGAGGGCGCCGTGCAGGCCATGGTCAGCACGACCGCGGCAGCCCATCCACGTTTCGCGGCAGCCCATCCACGCTCGAAAGATCGCATCGGCGCCACGATAACCCACGTCGAGCCTCGTGACGCTGACGAAAGCGCTCAGCCCGACTCGCGCAACAGCTGACCCAAGCGCTCGCTCAATTCACGATAGAGCTCCCGAGTGCGTGGATTCGCAATCGCGCCCAGGTGTCGCTCGACGGTCGCCTGATCTCCGCGCACGAGCGGCCCGGTGATCCCGGCAGGGATCCCTAATTCCCGCAGGTTCTCGAGCGCCCCGAGCATCAGGTCCCACAGCGCCCGATCGACGTCGCCCCGCTCGAGCCCGAGCCCCTCGAGCAGCTCCGCCGCGGCTTGCTCGAGCACCGAGAGGTGATTGGCCGCGAGCGCGCAGGCAGCGTGATAGATCAGGCGCCCGCTCGCATCGAGCCCACCGAGATCGAGGCGGGGCCGATCCCCGATCAGCCGGCCTGCCAGCGCGAGCGCCTCGCCGTCGCCCTCGACTCCGAAGCTCGCGCTGGCCAGCCGCGAGTGATCCCGCTCGCGCCGCAGCGAGCAGATCGGGTGCAACGTGCCGACTGGGTGGCCGTGCTCGCGCAACGAGCCGAGCGCCTCGCTAGCGACCAGAGCTCCGGCCCCGTGCAGCACTGGCGTGCCCGCGGGCAGCGTCTGGACCAGCGCTCGCGCGAGCGCTG